>VAZV01000276.1 GCA_005884765.1 Alphaproteobacteria bacterium | reverse complement strand
GGCCTTTGGCGCGCGCCCGAACAGGTCGCCTCAAGCCCCGCCTGGCCCGCTCAGTCTGCCTCGCTGACGGATGTCTATCTGTTCGGAGAAGCCGGATTGTTCGGTGCGCGGCGTTCCGCCGATGGCGCGCCGGCGCCGATCATGCCGGGCCCGCATGGTGCGCGTCGCGAGCTTCCGGGTGCATCGGTTGCGGGCGATATCCTGCTGACGCCAAAGGGGACGCTGGGATTGCGCGGACCGATGGTCACAGTGGCGGCTTATGCGCCCGCGCCGCCGCCCGGCGAGCAATCCTTGGCACAGCCGCCGCGCGATTACGTCGATACCGATTACGCGGCCCGGCTCGACCGCACGACCGGCGCGATCTGCATCACCGCGCCGCCCTCGGGCGTCGTCGCCGTTGGCGGCTACCGCTTCCTGTCGCAGGATTTGGCCGAATGGGGCCGGCGGCTCGGACAGGGCGCGCTGCTAACGGCATTGCCGGACCGCCTGAGCGGTCACCGCCTTGCCGGACGCGCGCTGGACAATGCCCGCGCCCGCGAGGCACTCGCCGAACTCGGGCTTAACCCGCTGATGGTGGAAGCATTTCGGGATCGCGCCAATACCGCCTAAAGGAGCGCCCGAGAGCTGCGTTGACACTGCATTAAGCCCCGCAAACTAGGATCGCGAGCGCTTTAGTTGCTTGTTCAATTCGAGTTTTCAGGATGTCCCAGCAAGGCCCGATCGTCGTCGTATCGAATGCCGGGCGGCCGGCATTTGCGACCGTGCTCGACGAAGCCGGGATGTTTCCCGTCGTCGACGCCGGCTGGGCCGATGCCTCGCGCGCGATCGAACAGGTGCAGCCGACGGCAATCGTCGCCGCGGTGCGAGGCGCAGTCGAGCAGCACTTCACCGCACTGGCAAAGCGGGTCGCCGCCCGCCAACCCTATTTGCCGCTGGTGGCCGTCGATCCCCAAGATCGGCTACCGGAAAACGCCGTTCCGTTCTCGCAAACCGGCGGCAATTTCGGCCGCCTGATCGCGCGGCTCAACGCAGCGCTTCGGGTCAGGACTTTGCACGCGACCGTCATGCGCCGGCTTGACGAGGATCGTGCTGATCGAATGGCGTGCGCCGACTCCGATCCCGTACGCGACGCCACCGTGCTGCTGATCGGCCGCGGAGCCGCCTACCCCGCGCTCTCGGTGTCGCTTGGCGAACGAATGGGCATCGTCGGAGCGCTGAGCATCGAGGCCGCAGCAAAGCACCTCAACACCCGCGACGTCGACGGCATCGTGCTCGGCGAAGGATTTACGGCGCGGGTGATGGATGCCTTCCTCACCGTGCTCTCCGAGGACTCGCGTTTCCGCAACCTGCCGATCGTGCTGACGTCGCAGCAACTCGCTCCCGATTACGACCTGCCCAATCTCGAAATCATATCCGGCGATCCCGCGCTCGTGGCCGCCAATGCGTTGCCGTTGATCCGTCAGCACGCCTTGGAAGCGCATTTGAGCCGCACGCTGCGATCGATCGACGCCGGCGGCTTGCTCGACCCGCGCAGCGGCCTGTTGACGCCCGAAGCTTTCAGCCGCGACTTCGCCACCGCCGTGTATCAGACCTCGTCGCGCGGCGGCGGACTATCATTGGCGCGTTTTGCTTTCGATCCCGGCCACGAACGCGCTCAACTCGACGGCGCGCGCATCATCAGCCGGCTGATGCGGCAAATGGATTTCGGCGCCATTCAGGAAGATGGTTCGGTCATCGTCGTCTTCGCCGAGACTGATTTGCGCAACGCGCACATGATCGCGCGACGCTTGTCCGCCGTGATGCGCCATACCTCGCACGAGAAGCGTGACGTTCGCGCGGAGCCGTCGGTTACAGTCGCCGCCATGATGCCGAACGATTCGGCAAAGTCGCTGTTGGCCCGGCTCTACGACGACGCGCGACGTGCGGCGGTGTGAACCATCATGCCGCTTTCCTGTCCTCGGCGAGATTGGCAAGCTGGCGCAGGATTTCGGTAGTGCCTGCGAGCCGTTCCTCCGGCGTTTCCCAATCCTGGAAGAATACCACCTTCATATCGGGACGTACCCGCGCCGCTTTCCCGTGTTGGCGGATGAAATAGACCAGCCGGTCGGGCTGCGCGAATTTGTTGTCGCGGAAGGCGATGACGGCGCCCTTGGGTCCGGCATCGACCTTCTCGACATTGGCTCTGCGGCAATAGCCCTTGATCGCGGCCACCTTGAAGAGATAGCGCACCTCGTCCGGCAACACGCCAAAGCGGTCGCGCAATTCGGCGGCGAAATTGTCGAGCTCCTCGTCGGTGTCGAGATCGGCGAGCCGGCGGTACAGTGACAGCCGCACCGAGAGGTCGGAGACGTAATCCTCGGGGATCAGCACGGGCATGCCGATCGTGATCTGCGGCGACCAGCGGTCGGCGGCGGGTTCAGCCACGCCGGCCTTGAGGTTGACGATCGCCTCTTCCAGCATCGACTGGTAAAGCTCGAAGCCAACTTCCTTGATATGCCCGGATTGCTCTTCACCGAGCAGATTGCCGGCGCCGCGGATATCGAGATCGTGCGAGGCGAGCTGGAATCCAGCGCCCAGCGTTTCCAGCGATTGCAATACCGTCAGCCGGCGTTCGGCCTGCGCCGTGATCTTCTGCTGCGCCGGCAGCGTGAACAGCGCGTAGGCGCGCAATTTTGAGCGCCCTACCCGGCCGCGAAGCTGATAGAGCTGCGCCAAGCCGAACATGTCGGCGCGGTACACGATCAGCGTGTTGGCGGTCGGAATATCGAGACCGGATTCGATGATCGTGGTCGAAAGCAGGACGTCGTACTTGCCATCATAGAACGCCGACATGATGTCCTCGATCACGGTCGGCGCCATCTGGCCATGCGCCACCGCGGCCTTCATCTCCGGCACGTTCTTGTCGAGGAAATCCTTGACGCCGGCCAGGTCTTCGATCCGCGGCGCAACATAGAAGGCTTGCCCGCCGCGATAGCGCTCGCGCAGCAGCGCCTCGCGGATCATCAGGGGATCGTGGGGCGCCACGAAGGTTCGTACCGCCAACCGGTCGACTGGGGGCGAGGCGATGATCGAGAGATCGCGCACACCTGTGAGCGCCAGTTGCAGCGTGCGCGGGATCGGCGTGGCGGAAAGCGTCAGCACATGCACCTCGGCGCGCAGCTGCTTCAGCCGCTCCTTGTGGCTGACGCCAAAATGTTGCTCCTCGTCGACGATCAGAAGACCTAAATCCCTGAACTTGATCGACTTGCCGAGCAGCGCATGGGTGCCTACCACGATGTCGATCGAACCGTCGGCAAGACCTTTCTTTACTTGCGCCAATTCCTTCGGCGCGATCAGGCGCGAGGCTTGGGCGACACGCACGGGAAAGCCGCGGAATCGCTCGGTGAAGGTTTTCGCGTGCTGCCGCGCGAGCAACGTTGTCGGCACCACGACCGCGACCTGCTTGCCGTCGAGCGCGACCGCGAACGCCGCGCGCAACGCGACCTCCGTCTTGCCGAAGCCGACATCGCCGCAGATCAGCCGGTCCATCGGCCGGCCGGTCTCGAGGTCCTTTAAGGTCGCATTGATGGCGCCAAGCTGATCCTCGGTTTCCTCATAGGGGAAACGCGCGCAGAACTCGTCGTAGACGTGCGGCTGCACCGGCATTTTCGGCGCTTCATGCAGATGCCGTTCGGCAGCGATCTTGATCAGCTCGCCCGCGATCTCGCGGATGCGTTTTTTCAGTTTCGCTTTGCGCGCCTGCCAACCCGTGCCGCCCAACCGGTCCAATTCCACATTGGTCTGGTCTGAGCCGTAGCGCGACAGCAGTTCGATATTTTCGACCGGCAGGAACAGCTTGGTCTCGGCGGCATAATGCAGCTCGAGGCAATCATGCGGCGCGCCGGATACTTCCAGCGTTTGCAGCCCGATGAACCTGCCGATGCCGTGCTCGACATGGACCACGAGATCGCCCGACGCGAGACTCGTGACCTCGGAGATGAAATTGTCGAGCTTGCGGCCCGCCTTGCGCGGGCGCACCAGGCGATCGCCCAGAATGTCCTGTTCGCTGATGACGGCGACATCGCCGGTCTCGAAACCGGATTCCATGCCGAGCACCGCCAGCATGGTTTCGTTGCGCGGCGTCGCCTGCACGGTGCGCCAGGTGTTGACGCTGGTGACGTTCGAGAGCTTGTGATCTCGCAGCATGCTCGCCATGCGGTCGCGCGAGCCTTCGCTCCACAGCGCGACCACGACTTTCTTGCGTTGGGCTTGCAAGGCCCGCACGTGCGCCACCACAGCTTCGAACACGTTGACATTGCCGTCGGCGCGCTCAGGGGTGAAGCTGCGCCCCTGTCGCGCGCCGGCATCGACCACGCCGGCACTCTCGTCGGGCACGGCGAATGGCGTCAAGCGCGCCAGCGCAGCCTCGCCGAGCCGTTCGCTCCATTCCTGTTCGGTCAGATAGAGCCGGTCGGGCGGCAACGGCTTATAGACTGCGCCGCCTGTAGGATGCTCCAGCGCCTCGCGCCTCGCCTCGTAATAATCGGATATCTGTTTGAAGCGCTCGCGCGCGGCGTCCTCGCCCTGCGGCTCGATCGCGATCGGCGCATCGCCGAGATAATCGAACAGCGTATCCATCCGCTCCTGGAATAACGGCAGCCAATGCTCCATGCCGGGATGGCGGCGGCCCTCGCTCACCGCCTCGTAGAGCGGATCGTCGCGCCCCACCGCGCCGAATTCGGCGACATAGCCCATGCGGAAACGGCGGATGGTGTCGGTAACGAGTTGGAACTCGGAGATCGGCACCAGGTCGAGCGAGCGCATGTCGAGGTGCGTGCGCTGGGTTTCGGCGTCGAACGAGCGGATCGATTCCAGGCTGTCGCCGAAGAAATCAAACCTCACGGGTTGATCGAGCCCGGCCGGAAACAGGTCGAGGATACCGCCGCGCACGGCGTATTCGCCGGGCTCGCGCACCGTGGAGGACCTGACATAGCCATTGTGCTCCAGCCAGGCGACGATGGAATTCATCGGCACGACGTGGCCGGGCGCAACCGACAGCGCTTGCGCGGCTACGGTTTCGCGCGCGGGAACACGCTGCACGACGGCGTTCACGGTCGTCAGCACGATCAGCGGCTTGTCGGCGCCTTGCAGCCGCGCGAGCCGCGCCAGGGTGGTCAGCCGCTGCGCCAGGATCGCGCCATGCGGCGATACCCGGTCATAGGGCTGGCAGTCCCAGGCCGGAAACTGCATCACCGGCAAATCCGGTGCGAAGAACTCCAGCGCGCGGGCGAGCTGCTGCATGCGCGCGCCGTCGCGGCAGACGACCGCAAGACTGATCGCAGGAAGGCTGATTGCAGGAAGGCCGATCGCCGGCCGGCTCAGTCGCGCCGCGATCGCGCGTGCGAGGTCGGAAATGACGAGGCCTTCCGCGCCTTCCGCCACATTGGCGAGCGTCAGCGTGCGGCCGGGCGCCAATAATTCGGCGGGCGATTTGACCGGCGGCTTCATGCGTCGTGATCCACCGCGCGAAACGCCTTGATGCGGTCAAACAGCGCGCCCTGATATTCGGCGGCAAGCGGCTTGTCGCCGGTCAGGGCCGCATAGAGATCTGGGTCGGGCAGCTCGATCAGGCGCTCAAGCTGCACCAATTCGTCCTGCGAAAGCCCGGTGATCGCAGCGTCCGCGAAACGGCCGAGGACAAGGTCCATCTCGCGGGTGCCGCGATGCCAGCAGCGAAACAATAGCCGCTTGCGGCGGTCGTCGAGGCCGCCGCTCGACCGTGTCGATCCCGTCATTTTCCCAGATCCATCCCAACGCCAAAAGCCCGGACGTGCCGGGCCGGGTTGATATAGCGACGGGGAGGCCGAATGTCAGCACTTTCCGCTCCAGAAAAAAGACGTGGATGCTCGACATAAAGCCGGGCAAGACGATCAGAAACAGTTTTAGGTTTTTCTGATGCGCCCTCCCCTGCTCAATCCGTTGTTTGCGCCGGTCACGAGCCTTGCCGGCGTCGGACCGAAACAGGAAAAGCTCCTGCGCTACCTGCTCGGCCGCGAAGCGACGCCGCGGCTGCTCGATCTCTTGTTGCATCTGCCCTCCAGCGTGATCGATCGCCGGGCGCGGCCAAAAATCCGTGATGCGGTGCCAGGAACCGTGGTGACGTTGGAAGTGACGGTCGACCGGCATCGGCCGCCGCCGCCGCGCAGTTCGCGCGCGCCGTATCTGGTCTTTGCCAGCGACGACACCGGCGACGTGGTGTTGACCTATTTTCGAGCCCTGCCGGGCTACGTCGAGAAGCTGTTGCCGGTCGGTGCCAAGCGATATGTCTCCGGCACCTTGCAGATGTACGACGGCGTGCCGCAGATCGTCCATCCGGATCGCGTGGTGGACGAAGCGGCATTCGCGAAGCTCTCCGGCATCGATCCGGTGTACCCCTTGACCGAAGGCCTCGCGCTCGGCTCGTTGCGGCGCGCCATCGCGTTAGCGTTGCCAAAACTTCCCAGCTTGCCGGAATGGATCAGCCCCGAGATCATCCGCCGCTGCCAATTTCCGCCAATCAAGGAAGCGTTGAACCGCGTGCATATGCCACTCGAGCTGACGGACATCCTGCCTGACGGTCCGTTCTGGTCGCGGCTGGCGTTCGATGAACTGTTGGC
>VAZV01000097.1 GCA_005884765.1 Alphaproteobacteria bacterium | reverse complement strand
CACCAGCAGCGGTCGGCAATCCGCTCGGCGTTATTACGCCCGCGTTTACGTTCGGCGCGACACCGCTTGGGATGGAAACATGCGCACCACCGCCAACCCCGATGCCGCCCAGCGAACCGCCTGCACTTCCGTGACCGCCACTCGCAGCACTGCCTGAAGCACCTGCGGCCGCACCGACACCAGTTCCAGCTGCGCTCCCGGCTCCTCCCGCAGCGCCGCCTGCCGCACCAGCCCCGCCGGCCCCGCCCGCACCGCCGCCCCCGCCTGCACCACCGGCTCCGCCCGCACCGCCTCCGGCTGCATGCGCAAGCTCAGGACTGAACGCCAGCGTCAGCGCCAAAAGGACTGCGACAACGACATGTTTTGGTGCACCGGCCATGAGCAACCTCCCTGAATTGTCTTTCAACAGGGTCGAAGCTTTGCAGTTCCTTTTGGGGTTCGAGGTATCAACCAGCCATTAACCAATGTTGGTTTAATTGAAATTGGGCATTCGGGGCGCGTGTGCCGGCTTTGCGGGCCGGCCGTAACCGTAGGCATGCCGCAATGGCCCTGGACCCGGAAGAGTTCGTCACCCTGACAGATCACGGCACGATGAAACTGCGCTCAGCAATATTGCGAGCGATGACGTTGCTACCCAAGGAGCGCAGGCGGGCGACAATCCTTCGACAAGGCGAACCCGCGATCCTGAATTTCGAAGAGATCAAGGACCTTGCGGCACGCTGGGCCGAACGGCTCGTATCAACCGACTAGCTTTACCCGGGCAGTTGCCCGATCCCTCGGGCCGCGCTTCTCAATATCGCAAAAAAGAAAGGGGCTCCAACTTGCGCTGGAGCCCCTCAACGGTCGGGGCATTGCCGGGTATGTGCCCGAACCGTAGTTCTGGGGCGCGGTCTCGAAAAGACCGCGTCCCGGGAGGATCACATGTTGTAGGCGCGCTCGGTGTGCTCGGTGATATCGAGGCCTTCGCGTTCGGTCTCGACGTTGGCGCGCAGGCCGACGATGACATCGACGACCTTGTAGAGGATCGCCGAACCCACGCCCGACCACACTAGCGTGGTGCCGACGCCCCAGGCTTGCGAGGTCATCTGCGCCACGAAGTCGTAATCGGCGATCTTGCCGGTGACGTAGTCCATGATGCCGGTGCCGCCGAGCGCTGGGTTCACCAGGATGCCGGTGCCGAGCGCGCCGACGATGCCGCCGATGCAGTGCACGCCGAACACGTCCAGCGCGTCGTCATAGCCGAGCGTGTTCTTCACCACGGTGACGAAGAACAGGCAGACCACGCCGACGATGAGACCGAGCACGATCGCGCCCATTGGACCGGAGTAACCGGCCGCCGGTGTGACCGCGACCAGGCCGGCAACCGCGCCCGACAACGCGCCGAGCACGGACGGATGGCCCTTGACGATCCATTCCGCGAACATCCACGCCAGCGCCGCTGCTGCGGTTGCGACAAACGAGTTGGTCATGGCCAGCGCGGCGCCGCCGGTCGCCTCAAGGTTCGATCCGGCGTTGAAGCCGAACCAGCCGACCCAGAGCAGCGAGGCGCCGATCATGGTCATAGTCAGCGAATGCGGGGCCATCAGGTCCTTGCCGTAGCCGACGCGCTTGCCGACCAGGAGCGCGCCGACCAGGCCGGCGATGCCCGAGTTGATGTGCACCACGGTGCCGCCGGCGAAGTCGATCGCG
>VAZV01000096.1 GCA_005884765.1 Alphaproteobacteria bacterium | reverse complement strand
GCCTTGGAATCCGGGGTGACTCCCATCAGGAAGGCCTTTGAGAAGCCGCCGATGAAGTCGGAGCCGCCGGTGAAGGCGAGGCTGTAGCCATAAAGTGCCCAGATCACGGTGACGACGCAGACCGTGTAGAATACCTGCATCAACACCGAGAGCATGTTCTTTGAACGAACGAGGCCGCCATAGAACAGCGCAAGTCCGGGGATGGTCATCAACAGCACCAGCACTGTCGATGTCAGCATCCAGGCGTTGTCACCCTTGTTGACGGTTGGTTCTGCGTAGGCCGCGGTCGCGGCGAATAGGCCGACTGCGAGGGCCGCCAATCCCGCGCTATAGGGACGCTTGAACGTCATTTTGATTTACTCCTGAATGGTAAGGTTGAGCGCGAAATCAGAGAGCCGCGGCATCCGCCTCGCCGGTGCGGATGCGAACCGCATGGTCAAGGTTGATGACGAAGATCTTGCCGTCGCCGATTTGACCGGTTTTGGCCGCTGAGGTGATGGCCTCGATGGTCTTGTCGACTTGATCGGAGGCGATGGCGACCTCGATCTTGATCTTGGGCAGGAAGCTGACCGCGTATTCGGCGCCGCGATAGATTTCCGTATGGCCCTTCTGCCGGCCATATCCCTTGACTTCCGTCACCGTCAGACCGTGAACGCCGATGGCGGTCAAGGCGTCACGGACTTCTTCGAGCTTGAATGGCTTGATGATCGCCAT
>VAZV01000179.1 GCA_005884765.1 Alphaproteobacteria bacterium | reverse complement strand
ACACCGGAGCTGTCCCTCGCTCTTGAACAGGCTCTGTCGCCTTTGGGGCGCTACGGGCTCAGTTCCGGCGACGGGCGGTTGGTCCACAACCGCCCGTTCGCACATTCTGGCAGATTTTCCGGACACAAGGGGCGCTTCGCGATCGTCACGAACGTTGGGCGCGGGATGCGATGGACGCGGTAACGCGCAAGACGAGCGATGTTACCCGCGGACGGCGAAGTCGTGTGGTCCTGACGCCCCGACGCTGGCGTCAAGTTGCGCGGAATTTTCCGCGCAGCGACGGTGGCAAAAGAGCCCGGTCACCGGGGAGAGCGCGTTATAAGCCGTAAACCGTTGCGCAGGGAAGGTCGGATTGTTTCGGCGAACCTGTGGTGACGACGCTCGTGCGCTTTTTTGTTTGCGTGCGAGGCTGCGGGTGCGGCGAGCATCCGGCTTTCCCTGCGCCCTTTGTTTTCGGAGGATAGTTCGGACAACAACTCGGGTGCGTTCCGCGCCGCGGGAAGGCGAGCTGATGCCCTGCTCTTTGACAATTGAATAAGTATCTAGCTGGTAGCCCGGATGAGCGAAGCGACATCCGGGGAAGACAGCCCCGCATTTCGCTGCGCTCATGCGGGCTACGCGGTGCCCTACGACAGCCGCATATCCAAGAGCCTGCGGCCTTCGCCCTTCAACAGCTTCTTCACCGCGCTGGAGGCGACGACCACGCCGTCATTGGCGTAGGCCTCGTGGTTCTTCTCGATATCGTCGAGGCGATAGAGATAGTTGACCATGATCCCTGCGGACTCGCGCATGCCTTTCGCCGAGAGATCGCCGAGCCAGTCGATCCGCTCCAGCCGCGCGCCGTTGCCGAGATGGAAGCGCGCGACCGAATCGATCAGCCGTCCCTTCGCTGTGCGGGCTTTGAGGAAATAATGCGCCGCCAGCGGCTCGAGCAGCGAACGCAGTTGCGCGATCGTCTCCGTGTTCTCGAACCAGTTCGGCTCGTCGAGATGCTGGAGCAGGGCGCGGTCGTCGTCGGTGACGGGGACGTCGTTCGCCTGCTTCAGCCATTGCATGAAGCCCGGCACCGGCGACAACGTCACGAAGGTATCGAGCTTGGGCAATTCGCGGCGCAATTCCTCGACCACCTGCTTGATCAGGAAGCTGCCGAACGAAATCCCGCCGAGCCCGCGCTGGGTGTTGGAGATCGAATAAAACACCGCGGTGCGGGCGCGTTCGATCGCGACCGGCTGCCGGTCGACCGCAAGCAGCGGCGCGATCGCGCTCGGCATCGTCTCCGTCAGCGCGACTTCGACGAAGATCAGCGGCTCGTCGGCCAGCGCCGGATGGAAGAATGCGTAGCAGCGCCGGTCGACCGGATCGATGCGGCGGCGCAAATCGTTCCAGTCGCTGATCTCGTGTACCGCCTCGTAGCGGATGATCTGTTCCAGGATGTTGGCGGGCGTCGACCAGTCGATCCGGCGCAGCACGAGAAACCCCCTGTTGAACCACGAGCCCAAGAGATGCACGATGTCGCGGTCGAGCGCGGCAAGATCGTGAGCGCCATTCATCAGCGCGAGCAGATCGGCGCGCATCGCCACCAGCTCGCTGGTGCCCCGCGGCGCGCGGTTGAGGCGGCGGATCAATTCCTGGCGCCGCGGTTCGGACGCAAAATGCAGTTGACCTCCGTTGCCGTCACCCGGATTTGCGCGCCAGTTTTCGATCGCCTTGGCGACCTTTTCCCGGTCCGGGCCGAAGTCGCGCACCAGCGCCTCGAAAAACGAGCGCCGGCCGGCCGCGTCGAGGCCGTGATAGCGATCGAGCACCTCGCGGGCCATCGCCGTGCCGGAGGCTTCACCCCGGCCCGACAGCAACGCCTCGCACAACTCGATCAGCTCGGAGGCATCCTGTTTGGTGTCGGGCGCCCCCCCGCGGCGGAGCAGGGTGCGCCCGCGCTCGGAAATCGTCGAAAGCAGGTCGGTAAAGAAGGCGTTGGCCATGTGCGCTTAAGTCGAATCCGAAGGATAGCGGAATATTACATGGATTTAAGGCGCCGCGGATCACAATCAAGCGGGCGAATTCGTCCGCTTTTTCGGGGTACGACGGTTAAAATCCGGTCACGGGTCGTCCTTTCCCGAAAACTGCGTCGGCGTCTTGCCGGTAACCTGCCGGAACGCATGCGAAAACGCCGGCACGCTGGCATAGCCGAGGTCGGAGGCAAGCTGCTTGACCGAGACGTCGGCCTCCATCGACAGCCGTTCAATCGCGGCCGCAATGCGGGCGCGCTGGCACCAGCTCTTGAAGCTCAGTTGCGTTTGCGCGGAAAACAACCGCGACAGCGTCCGCGCCGAGGTGCCGACCTTCTCGGCCAGCGCCTCGATCTCGTGCAAAGCCGTCGGATCGCCGAGCACGATGTCGGCGGCGCGGCGGCAGCGCGGCTCATGGGGCAGCGGAAGGAAGGTCGTGGAATCCTCGGCGTGATGCAGCTCAAGGATCGCCAGCCTCACCAGCAGTTCGGTGCGCACCGGCTTGTTGGTGTTGTCGAACAGAGCGAGGATCGCCTGATGCAAGAGCGGCGACACCCGCACCACGAATTCGGATTTCAGGCTCTCGCTGCGCCGTTCGCGTTTCAGCCAGCCGAGCTCGAAATACAGCGTTCGCATCTCGATGTCGGCGAGCACGTCGATCGAATGTTCGAGCCGGGCAGGGACCCAGACCGCGCGATCCGGCGGCACCAGCCAGCGACCCTTTGGCGTCGTCACCTGCATGGTGCCCCTGGCGGCATAGACCAGTTGCGCCTCGCGATGCATGTGGGTGTCGAGCCGGACGCCTTTGCCGTAGTTGCGCGCGACCAGATGCACGCCATCGCCGGTCGCGCGATGATCGCCTGGGATGGTGTGGATTGGCTTTTCGGCGATATTCATTGGCGACATCCCGTCAGGACAAGCACGTATAACCTAATGCAAAAGGTGTGAGGATTCGACCCATGAACAACCCCAGCCGGGTGATCTCGTTCGTCAACGCGGCCCATTTCATTGACCATTATTCCATGCTGATCTTTGCTGCGGCGGTCATCGTCATGGGTCCCGCGCTCGGCATGGCCTATTCCGAACTATTGCCTTACGCCACCCCGGGCTTCGTCGCGTTCGGCGCGGGATCGCTGCTCACCGGCTGGCTCGGCGACCGCTGGAGCCGCCGCCATATGATGGTGATCTTCTTTGCCGGCATCGGCGCCTCGATGATCGCGGTCGGCTTCGTCGAGAGCCCGCTGCAGCTCGGTGCGGCGCTGCTGTCGATCGGCCTGTTCGCCTCGATCTATCACCCCGTCGGCACCGCGATGATCGTGTCCTATGCCGACCGGCTCGGCCGCGAAATGGGGCTGAACGGCGTCTGGGGCAATCTCGGCGTGGCGTCGTCAGCACTGGTCACAGGCGTCATCGGCCAGTATCTCGGCTGGCGTTTTGCCTTCATCATCCCCGGCATCGTCACAATCGCAATTGGCGTCGCCTTTGCGCTGTCTGTCCTGCATGAGGATCGCACCGGCACCAGGCAGGCGGCGGCCCAAGTGCGGGTCGCCAAACAAGACATGTGGCGGGTGATCGTGGCGCTCCTGATCGTGGTGATCGCGATATCGACCACCTTCAACGCGGTGACGGTGGCGCTGCCGAAATTGTTTGCCGAACGATTGGCCGACCTCACCAGGAGTCCGGCGCTGTTGGGCGTGATCGCGGCCTGCGTCTACGTGTTCGGCGCGATGACGCAATACACCATCGGCAAATTGCTCGACCGGCATTCGCTGAAGGCTGTCGCGTTGCCGCTCTCGTTCATGCTGGCGCCATTCCTTTATCTGGCCGCGACACTGTCGAACTGGCCTTTGATCCTGGTCTCGATCGGCATCGTCATGGGGGCGTTCGGCCAGGTCACCGTCAACGACGCCATGATCGGCAAATACACCAGCGAGGAATGGCGCTCGCGCGCCTATGCGGTGCGCTATTTCGTGGGCTTCACCGCGGCGGGCGCCTCCGTCGGTCTCGTGGCGTGGCTCTATCAAGAGGGTGGATTCGTCACCATGCTGCATGCCTTCGGAGCGCTGTGCCTGTTGGTGATCGCGGCGGCGCTGATCCTGCCGCGGGAGACCGGGACACAGCTTGCGGGCGCGAACTGATCAGGGGCGCATTTGCCCGGCAGTTTTCAGTGACATGGCCTGAATCTTGAATGCAAGACTCGCGAGTGCCGGCAATGTGATCTCGTCGCGAGGTTCATATGGATATGCCATCGAGTGCCCCGGTCGGCGACTTGATCGATCGTTCGGTGACAGGTGTCGTTCCGGGTCAATTGGATGCCAAGCTCGATCTGGCCAAATACCTTCATCATACCGGCAGCCCCTGGTTTTTGGCGTTAACCGCGCTCGGCGTCGTCTTCGGCGACATTGGAACAAGTCCGCTCTACGCGTTCCAGGTGGCGCTGACAGGCACCGGGCATTCGGTTCCGACAGCAGCCGACGTTCTGGGGATCGTCTCGCTCATTCTCTGGGCGCTGATGGTCATGGTATCGTTGAAATACGTCGTCTTCGTCCTGCGCGCCGACAATGACGGCGAAGGCGGCATCCTCGCATTGCTCTCGCTGGTGGCCGCCGACCAGGTTGCCAAAGGCGCAAAGCTGCCCGCGCTTGTTCTGCTTGGCGTGGTGGGCGCCTCATTGCTGTACGGGGACGGCGTCATTACGCCAGCGATCTCGGTGCTGTCGGCCATGGAAGGGCTAAGGCTTGCCGCGCCGGGATTTGAGCATTTCATCGTACCCGCCACGATCGCAGTCCTGATCGGATTATTCGTGATCCAGCAGTACGGCACCGGGAGCATCGGCAAGCTGTTCGGTCCGATTATGGTGGTCTGGTTTGTTGTCATCGGGGCCCTCGGGTTGGTCAACATCTGGCGGGCACCCGCCATCCTCACAGCGGTCAACCCGGCCGCGGCCGCGCGTTTTCTGATCGCTGACCCGAAAGTCTCGTTCGCGGTGATTGGCGCGGTGTTCCTGGCGCTCACCGGCGGCGAGGCGTTGTACGCCGACATGGGCCATGTCGGCGCCTCGGCGATCCGCCGGGCATGGTTCGCCCTGGTCCTGCCGGCGCTGCTCTTGAATTATTTCGGACAGGGCGCGCTGATCCTTGCCGATCCCACAGCCGCCGACAATCCCTTCTACAAGTTGGCGCCCGGCTGGGCGCTGATCCCGATGATGGTGCTGGCCACCTCCGCCACCATCATTGCATCACAAGCGCTGATCTCCGGCGTGTTCTCGTTGACGCGGCAGGCCATGCAGATGGGATTATCGCCGCGGGCGAGGATAACTCCGACTTCATTCGATGAAGCCGGTCAAATCTATGTGCCTGCCGCCAATTGGCTATTGATGATGGGCACGTTGTTGACGGTGCTGCTGTTTCGATCGTCGGAGAATCTGGCGGCGGCCTACGGCATCGCGGTATCCGGCACGATGCTGATCACCACGATCCTGCTGTACCGCGTTGCGGTGTCGCGATGGCACTGGCCGGCCGGCGTGACGATCCCTGTCATCGTGATCTTCGGTGCGATCGACGCCACGTTCCTGGTGTCGAATTCCATCAAGATCGTCGAGGGCGGCTGGTTTCCGCTCATCGTCGGTACGGTGATCGCGGCCCTGATGCTGTCGTGGCGGAAGGGTTCCTCCGAAGTCAGGCATCGTCTGCAGGAAATGTCGATGCCGCTCCAGGAATTTCTGGCTCATGCCGACAACATCGTGATCGGCCGGGCGCCGGGCATGGGCGTATGGCTGACGAAAGTCGAGCACGGTGCGTCGCCGATGCTGTTACGGCATATCGAGCACAACAGGGTACTGCATGCGACCGTGGTCCTCTTGACGTTCGTGTCCGACCGCCGGCCGCGGGTGCCGTTTGGCGAGCGTCATTCGGTTCACCGCCTCGGCCACGGCTTCTACCGGATTCAGGTGCGGCTGGGTTTCATGCAGACGCCGGATATTCCGCTCACCTTGATCAACTGCAACAAGCTCGGATTCGATGCCGATCTCGATCACAAGAACTACTACATCGCCCATGAGACGATCGTTCGCCGCGACACGGGATCAGCCATGGATCCGATGTCGTTTGCGATCTTCTCGTTTCTGAACCGGATTGCGAGCCGGGCACCTGATTTCTTCAAGATTCCCCACGACGCGGTGATCGAGGTGGGGTTTCGCGTCGAGATATGAATTCCCGAAGATCACGCGATCCTAGGCCGGTCCGGTCCGGCATGCCGCTTGCATCGGGTTAGACCGATATCCTTCCCTTGAGGGGATAGCGGCAGCGGGAGACCTCGATGACGGTCATGGCAGCGGCGCCAGTCGCAGGCGTAGAGCGCGCGAAGCTCAACTCCATCGTGTTCGCAAGCTGCCTCGGGACGATCATTGAATGGTATGATTTCCTGATCTACGCCACCGCGGCGGCGCTGATCTTCAACAAAGCATTCTTCCCGACCTTCGATCCGCTTGCGGGGACACTGGCGGCGCTCGGCAGCTACGCCGTCGGTTTTCTGGCGCGGCCGCTTGGCGGCGCGCTGTTCGGCCATTTCGGCGACCGGCTCGGCCGCAAATCCATGTTGGTACTGACCCTGTTCATCATGGGGCTCTCCACCTTCTGCGTCGGGCTATTGCCGACCTATGCGTCGATCGGGGTATTGGCGCCGATCCTCTTGATCGCCTTGCGGATCATTCAGGGGATTGGTCTAGGCGGCGAATGGGGCGGCGCCTCGCTGATGGTGCTTGAGCACGCGCCGGCCGATCGGCGCGGCTTTTACGCAAGCTTCGTGCAGATCGGATTTCCGATTGGGCTGGTGCTGGCGAGCCTCGTGTTTGCGCTGGTCACGAAATTGCCGGACGCCGATTTCTCAGCCTATGGCTGGCGGATTCCGTTTTTGATCAGCATCTTGCTGCTCGCCATCGGTACCTTCGTACGATCCCGGGTGCCGGAGACGCCAGTATTCGAAGGACTCAAGCAGCGCGGCGGTCTGTCCGCCAATCCGGTCAGTGAAGCCGTCGGCAAGAACACCAAGACATTTCTCATCGCCATCGGACTGAAGCTTTCCGAAGTGTCGTGGGTCTACATGCTCACCGTATTCGTCGTCGTCTACGCAACCACCAAGCTCGGCCTGCCCAAGCCGCTGATGCTCGACGCCGTCTTGTACGCGGCGCTGTTGGAATTGATCAGCCTGCCGTTGTTCGGCTGGCTGGCCGACAGGATCGGCCGGCGGCCGATGTACATCCTGGGCGCGCTGTTCACGATCGCGTTTGCGTTCCCGCTGTTCTGGATGCTCGAAAGCAAGAGCGCCGCCCTGATTTTCACCGCTATCATCATTGCGATGAATTTCGGCCACGGCATGATGTTCGGGCCTGAATCCTGCTATTTTCCCGAACTGTTTGGCCCCGCCGTCCGCTACAGCGGCGCGTCGTTCGGATTTCAGGCCTCAGCCGCGATCGGCGGCGGTTTCGCGCCTATCATCGCGACCGCGATGGTCGGATATTTCGGCGGCACCACCGGCGTGTCGATCATGATGATCGTTCTCGCGCTGATTACGCTTGCGGCCGCGCTCGCGGCGCGCGAGACAAAGGGGGGTTCTCTGATTTAACAGGAACGGACTACGCGCCGTGCAATTCGGGATTTTCATCTACGATGGGGTCGAGCCGATCGATCTTGCAACCTACGGCGTACTGTCGATGGCGCGCCGGATTGTTCCGGAGATTGCGATCTGCACCATTGCACCCCGCGCGGGGCCGGTCGCGCTCGCCAACGGGCTCAAGGTATCAGCCGATTTCGGCATCGACGACGCGCCGCCCTGCGATCTCGTCATCGTCACCGGCGGCCCCGGCTGGACCACGCAGGCGCAAGAAAAGGCGACGCTCGGATATATCCGTCGGGTTCATGCCTCAAGCCGGATCGCGTCGGTCTGTACGGGCGGCATGATCCTGGCCGCGAGCGGCATCCTGGACGATGGACCCGCGACCACCAAACGCGAAGTGGTGGCACCGGAAATCTCGCCGCTCGCGGTCATGCGCAACGACTATCCGAAAGTGGACGTCCGCGAAGCGATGCTGGTGGAGCGGGGAGGCAGGCTGGTGACGGGCGGCGGAGTTTCGCTCTGCATCGACACCACGCTGCATCTCTTGGGTCTCATGCTCGGCCAGCACGTCGCCGACGAGACCGCGCGCATCATGGAGTATCAGCGCGCCTGGCGCGCCAATCGCGACGGGTTTGCGCCGGTCCTGACCGGTTAGATTCTACGGCGGGGCCTGCGAGAGCGGCTGCGCGGTCGGCGTATTCTTCTTCTCCGCGCGCCAGTTCTCAAAACGCTGGATCACGACGAAGAACGCCGGCACGAACAACACCGCAAGGCAGGTCGAAGCCAGCATGCCGGAGAACACGGTGATGCCGATCGATTTGCGCGCGCTGGCGCCGGCGCCGGTGGCCAGCACCAGCGGCACGACGCCGAGGATGAAGGCGAACGACGTCATCAGGATGGGGCGGAATCGCGCGCGCGCCGCCTCGACTGCCGATTCCAGGATCGGCTTGGCGTCGCGCACATGCAATTCGAGCGCGACCTCGACGATCAGGATCGCATTCTTGGCCGACAGCGCGATCAAAAGGATCAGCCCGATCTGGACGTAGAGGTTGTTGTCAATGCCGAGGCCTCTCAGGACCGCCATCGGCCCCAGCAGCGACAGCGGCACGGCCAGGATCACCGAGATCGGCGCGTACCAGCTCTCATATTGTCCGGCGAGCACGAGATAGACCAGCAGCATGGCAAGCCCGAACACGTAGTAGATTTGGCTGGTCACGGCTTTTTCCTGGTACGACATCGCCGTCCACTCGTAGCCGGTGCCGGGCGGCAGGGTCTTGTCGGCGATCTGCTCCATCAGGTTCAGCGATTGCCCGGAGCTGTAGCCCTGCGCGGGCAGGCCGACGATGGTCGAGGACGGATACAGGTTGTACAGGCTGATCAGGGAGGGGCCGACCGAAGGCGTGATCTTGGCAACCGTGCCGATCGGGATCATGTCGCCGTTTTGGTTGCGTACCATCATATTGGCGATGTCGCGCGGAGTGAGGCGGAACTGGGCGTCCGCCTGCGCATAGACCTGAAACACGCGGCCGAACTTGTTGAACTGGTTGACGTAGGACGAGCCCAGATAGGAGGCGAGCGTCGAGAACACCTGATCGGTGGTGACGTGCAGCGTCTGGGTCTTGATGCGGTCGACCTCGACGTCGAATTGCGGCACCATCGCGCGGAACGGCGATTGGACGCGCTGCAGCGCGCTTTGGGTCTGCGCGTTGGCGACCATGGCTTGCGTGATCGCCTGCAGCTTGCTGAAGTCGCTATTGCCGTCGCGCAGCTCGACCTGCATGGCAAATCCGGCGGCATTGCCGATGCCCTGGATCGGCGGCGGTGGCAGCACCAGCGCCCGCGCTTCTTGAATGATGGAAAGCTTGTCGTTCAATCCGTAGACCAGCGAGCGTAGATCCTCGCCCGCGCCGCGCGAATCCCAGTCTTTCAGGATGATATAGCCGACGCCGGCATTGGCGAGGCTCGCGCTGTTGTCGAGTGCCGAGATGCCGGCAATAGTGATGACCTGCGCAACGCCCGGGGTCTGGCCTGCAATCTCGGCTACCTTGTCGAGCACTTTCTGGGTGCGGTCGAGCGCGGCACCGTCGGGCAATTGCACCGCCGCGATCAGATAGCCCTGGTCTTCGATCGGCAAGAAACCTGTCGGCACGCGCGACAAGCCGTAACCGCCGATCGCGATCAGGATCAGGGCGACGATCACGGAGACATTGCTGTGCGCGGCCATGCGGCCGATCAGCCGGGCATAACCGCCCTCGAGCCGGTCATAGACATTGTTGAAGCCCCGATAAAAAAAATTGCGCTGTCGCGGTGGCACCGGACGGCGCAGCCACAGCGCGCATTGCGTCGGCTTCAAGGTCGCCGCGTTGACGGCGCTCAGCAGCGCGGTGGCTGCGATCACCAGCGCGAATTGCGCATAGATGCGGCCGGTCAGGCCCGGCAGGAACGCTGCGGGCAGAAACACCGAAATCAACACCAGCGTGATGCCGACGATCGGTGCGAACAGCGCATCCATCGCCTTGATCGCGGCGTCATGGCCGGACATGCCCTGCTCGATATTGTGTGCGGCGCCTTCGACCACGACGATGGCGTCGTCGACCACGATGCCGATCGCAAGCACGATCGCAAACAGCGTCGACAGGTTGATGGTGAAGCCGAGCGCGGCCATTGCGGCAAAGGCGCCGATGATGGTGACCGGCACGGTGGTCGCCGGCACCAGCATGGCGCGCCAGTCCTGCAGGAAAACCAGGATCACGACCAGCACCAGGAAGCCTGCCTCGATCAGGGTCTTGTAGACCTCGTGGATCGACGCGTTGACGAATTTGGTGGTGTCGAAGGGGGTATCGTACTTGATGCCTTGCGGGAAGGCGCGCGCCAGCTCGGTCATCTTCTTCTCGACCGCTTTTTCGACCTCAAGCGCGTTGGCGCCCGGCGACTGGAATACGCCGATGCCGGTCGAGGGCTGCTTGTTGAGCGAAAATAGCTGGCTATAGGTTTGCGCGCCCAGTTCGACCGAACCGACATCGCGCACGCGCGTCACGTCGCCATTGTTGCCGGCCTTGACGATGATGTCCTCGAACTGGCCGGCGTCGTCGAGCCGGCCGTTGACGTTCAGCGTATACTGAAACGCCTGGTCGGGCGGCGTCGGCGGGCTGCCGATCTGGCCGGCCGCGACCTGCTGGCTTTGCTGCTGGATCGCCTGGATCACGTCCTGCGGCATCAGCCCGCGCGCCTGCAACTTGTTGGGATCAAGCCAGATCCGCATCGAGTATTGCCCGGCGCCGAACACCGTGACGTTGCCCACGCCCGGCAGCCGCGACAGCTCGTCCCTCAAGTTGATGGTCGCGTAATTGCTCAGATAGAGGCTGTCATATTTTGCGTCCGGCGAGGTCAGCGTCACGAACAACAGGATCGAGGTCGACTTCTTCTGCACCGTGACGCCCTGGTTCTGCACCACTTGCGGCAACTGCGCCAATGCGCTGGAGACGCGGTTTTGCACCAGCACCTGCGCGAAGTTGAGGTCGGTGCCGATCTTGAACGTCACCGTCAGCGTGTAGGTGCCGTCGGCGCCGCTATAGGACTGCATGTACAGCATGTCTTCGACGCCGTTGACCTGCTGCTCGATCGGCAGCGCGACGGTGTCGATAACGGTCTTGGCGCTGGCGCCGGGATAGCGTGTCGTGACCTGTACCGTCGGCGGCACCACGTCGGGATACTGCGCGACCGCGAGATTGAACAGCGCGACGCCGCCGATCAAGATCATCAGCAGGGCGATGACGTTGGAAAGAACCGGCCGCTCGATGAAGAACTTTGAGATCATGGGCCGGTCCTATTTGGCCGATGCGGAAGGCTGCTCGATCTTCCGCAGTTGCGGGTCGACCTTCTGGCCGGGGACCGCGCGCAACAGCCCGGCGGTCACCACGCGGTCCTCCGGCTTAAGGCCGCTCTCGATCACGCGCAGATCGCCCTCAAGCGGGCCGGTGTCCACCTTGCGCTGCTCGATCACGTTTTCGCCTGTCACCACCAGCACATAGCGCCCGCTTTGATCGCTGCCGAGCGCCGTGTCGGGAACCAGCAGCGCGTTCGGCTGCTGGTCGACAGGAACGCGGACGCGGACGAAATAGCCGGGCAAGAGCACCCGGTTCGGATTGGGCACGACGCCGCGCACTGCCAGCGTTCCCGTCGATTGATTGATGGTCGGCGCCGCGTAATCGAGCTTGCCTTGGTGCGGATAGCCGGTTTCGGTTTGCAAGCCCACCTCGATCGGCACCGACTTGAGATCGGCCGCCGTCAGTCCTTTGCGCGCGGCCTGCGCCCTGATCCGCAGTACATCATGCTCATTGACGTTGAAATTCACGTAGATCGGGTCGAGCGACACGATGGTGGCAAGCTGGGTCGGCGAGGCCGCGCCGACCAGCTCGCCGACCGAGACCAGATGCGCACTGACGATCCCGTCGAAGGGCGCGGTGACCTTGGTGTAGTTGTAATTGACTTCGGCGATCCTGGTATTGACCTGAGCCTGCTGCAGGTTGGCCTGCGCGTTGTCGCGGTTGGAAGTCGAGGTATCGAGGGTGGCCTGCGACACCGCCTGGCGCGCGACCAGATCGGTCTGCCGTTTGAAATCGGCTTCGGCCTGCTTGACGGAGGCTTGCGCGCCGGCCTCGGCCGCCTGTGCCTGATCGAGCTTCAATTTATAGGTCTCGGGCTCGATCGTGAACAGAGGTGTGCCCTCCTTCACGAAGTCGCCGTCCTGATAATCGATCGATTGCAGGAAACCCTGCACCCGCGCGACAAGATCGACGGTCTTGATCGGGGCGGTGTTGCCGGTTGCTTCGAGATAGCGCGTGATCGTGCGCTGCACGGGTTGGGCGACATCAACCTTCGGCGGCGGCGGCGGCACAAACGTGTTTTGCTCGCAGCCTGCGAGCAGGGCAACTACGAGCGTAGCGATCGCCGCCCGTCCAATCCGCAGGCGATGGCGGCCGTCGGTTCGCGCGGGACTTGACAGACGCGCAGGCTTCATTGCGGTGCCCCACTTCTTGCGCCTGAGAGCAGGCCTCCCATCATTGCTGAATAGCAACAATCGGTTCGCGGTGAAACCGGAAAGCGCTTGCCTGACGTCAAAACGGAATCGGCCAATCCAGTTGACGCAATCGTCGTCGCTGCACCCTGACAATTTGATCATTGCGATCAACAATTTGGGTTTCAACGTTTGCCCTGATCGACCACAATTGCCGTAAAGGCTCGTCAAAGATGAGCCGATAGAGAAGGAATGCAAATGTCTAGCCGATCTCTGCCGCGCCTCGCCAGCCATGTTTGTGGCATTGTCTTTGGCCTTTTCCTGGGGGTCTCCGCGCTAACGATCTCGGCAAGCGCCGACGGGCTGGAGGACGAAATCGCGCCGACCGGAAAATTGCGGGTGGGGATTGGAATCAGCCCCTCCGGTGGCCCTTACTGGTCCAACAAGAACGAAAACGGGGATTATACGGGCGTGCCGGTCGATCTCGGCAAGGAGATGGCGGCGCAGCTCGGCGTTCCCGTCGAATACGTCGCTTACTGGAACTCCGGGCAGATCACCGATGGCGCAGCGACAGGCGCCTGGGACGTCACATTCCTGCCAAAGGATGCCGAGCGCGAGACGAAAATGTTGTTCGGCCCGATCTACGAGGTGGCGGATGCAACCTACATCGTGAAGGCAGGCTCGACGATCACGAATTTTGCGACGCTCGACCAGCCCGGCATCAAGGTCGTGGCGGTCAGCGGCACCACCACCATGCGCGGCGCGCAGGCACATCTGAAGAACGCCAAGGTCACGGGCTATCAGACCTACGACGAAATCTTCAATCTTCTGAAAAACGGTGAGGTCGACGCGTTCGCGCTCTCGCGCGATCAGCTCAACGCCATGGCAAAGAAGATTCCGGGCACCAGGGTGCTGGACGAGACGTTTAAGAAAACCGTGACCGCGGTGGCGGTACCGCCCAACCATCCGTTAGCGCTGGCCTTCGTCTCCAAATTCATGACGGACGCCATTTCGAATGGGACCTTGCGCAAGGCCTACGACAACAACGGGCTAAAGGATTCGCCGATAAGGGTGCGGTAGCTGTAGCCGATCAATTCGTCCCGCCGCTCGCTATCGGCTCCATGCCGCTCTTGACGATCTCGGCGCGGGCCTTGGGCGAGGCGAGGAATTTGATCAGTGCCTTGCCGGCGTCGGGCTCTTTGGAGACCGTGGCGATGCCGGCGGAAAATACCGTGACCTTCTGTAATTCGCTCGGCAGGGGACCAACGATGTCGATGCCCTGCACGGGCATTAATTCACTGAACTGCTGGAAGCCGATCTCGGCGTCGCCGTGAGCCACGATTTCGCCGACCGGGGTTGCCGGAATCTTCCTCGCCTTGTCCTTCATCTCCTCAGTAATGCCGAGCTTGGCAAACATCTCGGTCGAGACATAGACGCCGCTGGCGCTGTCGGAATAGGCGATCGATTTGCTGCGAGCAGCGTGCGCTTGAGCGCATCCACGGAGCTGATATCAGGCTTCGGCGCGCCCGCCTTTACCGCAACGCCGATCAAGGATTTGACGAGATCGACGCGGCTGTCGGCAATGACCTTGCCATCCTTGGCGAGGTCGCCGAGCGCATAGCCGACCATGATCAGCACATCCGCGGGCTCGCCGCGCCCGAGCCGGACCGGGATCGCATTGACGGTCGTTCCCATCGACGGCCCGTAAACGGTCAAGACCTTGTTGCCGGTGGTGCGCTCGAATTCAGGCACCAGCGCGTTGTACGCCGCGGTCAGCCCGCCCGAGATCATCACCCGGACTTCGGCGGCGGCTGCCGAGCCTGCCAGCAGCAGCACGGCCGCGCAGCCGAGCACCAGCTTGCGGAAACGTACGGATCGAAATCGCACGGCATTCCTCCCCAGGACGCTCTTGGGCGGCGGTCCTTGATGGCGGGGATGCTACTCTGGGGCGCTCGAGTTGTCATTGCGAGCGAAGCGAAGCAATCCAGAAATCCGACCGCGGCAGCAGTCTGGATTGCTTCGTCGCGGAGCCTGTCATCGGGCGCGCGTTCGCGCGACCCGTTGGCTCCTCGCAATGACGTGGGGGAGAATTGTCTACGAATTGACGTGCACGAAATCCCGTAAGAGCGGGTAGATTTCGTTGTTCCAGCGGCGGCCTGAGAACACGCCGTAATGGCCGACGCCGGCCTGCATGTGATGCACCCTGCGATAGGCACGCACGCCGGTGCAGAGGTCCTGCGCGGCCAGCGTCTGGCCGATCGAGCAGATGTCGTCCTTCTCGCCTTCGACGGTCATCAGGCCCATCCGCTTGATCGAGGCGGGATTCACCGGCCGGCCGCGATAGGTCAATTTGCCCTGCGGCAGGAGGTGCTCCTGAAACACGTCACGGATGGTGTCGATGTAGAATTCCGCCGGCAGGTCCATCACTGCAAAATATTCGTCATAGAACGTCTTGATGGTCTCGGCCTTTTCCTTCTCGCCCTTCACCAGATGGTTGGCGAGATCCATATGCTGCTTGATGTGGCGTTCGAGATTCATCGAGACGAACGCGGTGAGCTGCACGAAGCCGGGATAGACCAGGCGCAAGGCGCCCTTGCACTGCAACGGCACGTAGTTGATCAGATTATCCTCGAACCATTGCAGCGGCTTGCTCTTGGCGAAATCGTTGACCTTGGTCGGTTGAATGCGGGTGTCGATCGGTCCCGCCATCAAGGTCAGGCTTGCGGGGCGCGAGGGATGATCGTCCTCCGACATGATCGCCGCCGCCGCGAGTGCCGACACCGACGGTTGGCAGATCGCAACCATGTGCGGGCGCGGCCCCAACTGGCCGAGAAAGGCGATGAGGTGTTCGGTGTACTCGTCGAGGCCGAACCGGCCCTGGTCGAGCGGGATGTTGCGCGGGTTATGCCAGTCGGTGATGTAGACGTCGTGGTCCTGCAGCAGGGTCTTGACGGTGCCACGCAGCAGCGTCGCGAAATGTCCGGACATCGGCGCGACCAGCAACAGCCGCGGCTGCTCGGGCGCATCCTCCTTCCTGAAGCGCAGCAGCGATCCGAACGGCGTTGCATAGACGACCTCCTCGGTCACCTCCAACTCGCGGTTGCCGACCTGCACCCGGTCGATGCCGTAGGCCGGGCGGGCGTAGCTGAGGGAGGAGCGTGAGATCAGCTCAAGCGCAGCGGCCAGCCGTCCGAACAGTTTGTCGGACATGCCCTGCGGCGCCAGGTTGAGGTATTTCAAGGCCGATGCGGCGCCCTTTCGCCATGGCTCCGTCAGGTCCATATGGTTTTGATAGGCCTGATATAACATCGACTTCATCCGGTACGCCCCTGCCCTTATTGTCATGCAATATCGGGGCCGGACCGCCTGCCAAACTGGCACGTCGCTTGCTGCGAAAGATGCCGGAAGCACAGGCAATGGGCATGGGCCGCAGGGCCGGGCAGGGGGCGCCGGACGCGTCCTTTAGGCCCTGCGCAGGCGTTCAGGTGTGAGGGAAAGGCCATATGGCGAAGGCGACACTGACCATCAGCAGCAAGAACTATTCTTCATGGTCGCTGCGCGGCTGGCTGCTGACCAAGTTTTCCGGGCTGGAATTCGAAGAGATCGTCACTGCGCCGGATGATCCTTCCGCGCGCGCTGAAATCCTGTTGCTGTCGTCCTCGATCCTGGTGCCATGCCTGCGGCACGATGGTGCCACGATCTGGGACACACTGGCGATCGGCGAGTATCTCAACGAGGCGATGCCCTATGCCGGCCTGCTGCCGGCAGACCGCGTGCGGCGGGCACATTGCCGCTCGATCTGCGGTGAAATCCATTCCGGCTTCACGACGTTGCGGGCGTCGCTGCCGGTCAACCTGAAAGGTCATTTCCCGAACTTCAAGATCTGGTCGCGGGCGCAGGCCGATATCGACCGGGTCTGCACGATCTGGCGCGATTGCCTCGCCGAGTCCGGCGGGCCCTTCCTGTTCGGCGAGCGCACCATGGCGGACGCCATGTATGCGCCGGTCGTCACCCGCTTCGTGACCTACGACGTGAAGCTCGATCCGGAGCTTGCCGGCTACGCCAATACGATCATGGCCATGCCCGAAATGCAGGAATGGATCGAGGCGGCGAAGGCCGAGCCCGCCGAAATCGAAGAACTCGAGGTTGAATATTAGGCAGCGAATGCGTATCGCTGCCTGTTTGAACGGCTTAAGCGCGCGGCAGGGTTTGCTTAAGCGGGTGCCATCGGGGTGCGTGGCTGCGTGCGGTTCTGACCCGTGCGCGCGAAACCGGACATTACCCAATTTCGGATTCTGCCCGCGCTTCAAGAGGTTCGCTGGCTCGCTGGCCAAGCCATCGCACTGCAACGCGCTTGGCGCGATTTTCGCATAGCACAATCAAGCTGTGAACGCGACGATGCGGCGCTGCCGAAAATTTGGACGCTCATGAATGGTCGCGCTGGCACCAGCACAACGGTGGAGGCCGTCATGAATCAGCACACAGTCGTCAGCAAATTCTCCCACGTCAAACCGACCGACACCGAATTCACGGGCGGGGGCCTGCGCGACTTCTTTCTGTATCGCGATCTCGGTATCGCCGAGGCAACCGGAGGGCAGGTGATCTGCCACCTGGTCAAGGCCAACGCCGACATGCCGCCGGAGGACGGCACCGGCTGGCACAAACACGAATGCGATTTTCAGATCGTGATCATGATGAAGGGTTGGGCGCGCTTCATGTACGAGGACAAGCCGACGCTGGTTAAGGCCGGCGATGTCGTGCATCAGCGGCCCGGGATCGTGCACTACTTGTTCGATTATTCGCCCGACATGGAGTATCTCGAAATCGTCAGCCCAGCCGACTTCAAGACCGTCGACATGCCGCCGGCGACCGACGATGTGCCGCCGATCACGCCGTGGAAGTGAACTTGGGTGTCCTCGTCCGAGGAATTAACCTTTGTCGTCGGCCGCTGGCGGCAGTCGATCCCTGTGGTGCTGGATGTGGTGCGCCGAATCAGGCGGCCACCGATAGCTAGCCGTGAACAAGTGAGTACGGCGTCCAGCCACTGATTCGGACGCGGTTCGTTCTCGCCGCGTTCCGAAGCTTAAGACGCGCGCGAACTTCCGTCGCGTTTTGGCACAGCGGCTGCCCGCCTCACGCCGCGCCGGACTGTTTCAACCGCGGCAACCGCCAGCCAATCACCGTCGCCTCGACGGTATGACCGGATTCCCCGTTGCGCCATCGGCCGTCGATATAGCGGCAGGCGAACGGCAGTTGATAGGTTCCGCTGTGATCTTCGCACAGCACCTGGACCGGCAACCCCACCGGCGGTTCCCCTTCGCCATCGAATTCAGCCAGACGTCGTTCACGCGTCGCCATTCCATCAGTCTCCCGTCAAACAGCCGCGCAGCTTGAGCACCCCTGCATCCGCCGCGCGTCGCCGCAAAACCTCAACGCGCGATTGAGGTTTCAATGTGGTATCCTCGGAATCCCCTGCCAGCGCTGCGCAATTTGCCGTGATCGGCGATATCAGAAGGTATTATCTGAATGAAGATTTCCACGACCAGCCGAATCGCGCTCGCCGTTGCTGCGACTCTCGCGGTTTTCCCAACAACGATCTCCGCGCGGGCGCAGGATGTTCCCGGTATCGAAATCTGCACGGTCGAAAAGACCATGGAGCGCCGCACGAGCTGCCTGCAGAGCAATGTCGACTTCCTGCAAAAGACGATTCTGAAGTTGAGCGCGGACCATCAGCAGAAACTCGATGCCGCCAATCGGCAGGTCGAAACATTGAAGGCGAGCCTCGCCTCCGTGCAGAAAATCGTCGACGACTTGCAGAGCGCGCAGAAGAAAACCGCGGAGGATTT
The DNA here is from genome assembly GCA_005884765.1 of Alphaproteobacteria bacterium. Lineage (GTDB taxonomy): Bacteria > Pseudomonadota > Alphaproteobacteria > Rhizobiales > Xanthobacteraceae > Bradyrhizobium. Next base: position 39,808 of record VAZV01000179.1, on the reverse strand, counting down.
GAAAAAGAAGGTTGATGCGCCGCCGGCGAAGGAGACGGCGCCGGCTGCGAAAGAAGGTACCAAATAGGTTTTGGCAGGAACCGTCGTTGCGGGTAGCGATGAGCAAGGACTGTCAAATGCGCCGCGCGCAAAGCGGGCATCATGTGCGCGCTTTGAATGAGGGCCGCGGTCCAATGAATCCTGCCCAGAAGGCGCTCTGGTTTATCGAAAGTCATCTCGCCGGTGCGCTGACGCTCGACGAGATCGCCGGCATCGCCGGTGTCTCGCGCTTCCATCTGGTGCGGGCGTTTGGCGCTGCGACCGGATTTTCGGTGATGCGTTATGTGCGCGCGCGGCGCTTGACCGAGGCGGCACGCGCGCTCGCGCGCGGCGCGCCGGATATTCTCTCGCTGGCACTGGATGCGGATTACGGCTCTCACGAAGCATTCACCCGCGCGTTCCGCGACCATTTCGGGGTCACGCCCGAAGCGGTCCGCAGCTCGACGTGCCTTGATCATCTCAAGCTTCAGGAGCCGATCCTCATGGATTCAACCCTCATCGACAATCTTGACGCGCCGCGTTTTGAGACTGCCAAGGCATTCTTGGTCGCCGGCGTCGGCGACCGCTTCAGCCACGAGAACGGCGCCGGCATTCCCGGCCTGTGGCAGCGCTTTCATCAGAGCGTTGCGCACATTCCCGGCCGGATCGGCCAGGTGGCCTACGGCGTCTGCTGCAACGGCGACGATGCCGGCAATTTCGACTACATCGCCGGCGTCGAGGTGTCGGACTATTCCGACCTGCCGCATGAATTCGCCAAGGTCCGCATCCCCGAGCAGCGCTACGCGGTGTTCACCCATCGCGAGCACGTCTCGACCATCCGCCGCACCGTCAACACGATCTGGAATCACTGGCTGCCGGCTTCGGGACACAAGATCGCCGACGCGCCGAACTTCGAGCGGTATGATGAGAAATTCGATCCGCTCACCGGCAATGGCGGGTTCGAAATCTGGGTGCCGGTGCGAGATCAATAGCGTTTTCGAGCGCAGCGGATACTGGTTCGCGTGAAGAAGACGCGGCGAAGAAAGACCAGACGCCGCCTGCAACGCAGCCTTGCATGAGATTGCCCGCGCGATTGCTTGGCAAGCGTGATCTGCTTTGCCATAACATCGCGCAACGATTTCGTTGCGCGTGCGGAAGGAGCTTTGAATCCGCCTGCGCCCAAAAAAAGCCGGGGGATTCCGATGCCCGATGTTCGCGTGCTCGCCACTGATCTGGCGTTTCCGGAAGGGCCGGTGGCGATGCCGGACGGCTCGGTGCTGCTGGTCGAAATCCGTGGGCAACGGCTGACCCGGGTCTGGCCCGACGGACGCAAGGAGGTGGTCGCGCAGATTGCGGGCGGCCCGAATGGCGCGGCGATCGGCGCCGACGGCAAATGCTATGTCTGCAACAATGGCGGGTTCAGCTGGGTGCCCACGCGCAACACGATCATGCCGGGCGCGCCCGAACCGCACGAATATATCGGCGGCTCGATCCAGCGCGTCGATCTCCAGAGCGGCAAGGTCGAGACGGTGGTCGACAGATGCGGCGAGCATCCGCTGAAGGGACCGAACGATCTGGTGTTCGACCGGCACGGCGGCTTGTGGTTCTCCGATCTCGGCAAGCGCCGCGCCCGCGACATGGATGTCGGCGCGTTCTATTACATCAAGCCCGGAATGAAGGAGATCGTCGAAGGCTCCTTCGGCATGCTGCCGGCCAACGGCATCGGACTGTCGCCCGACGAGAACATTGTCTACATCGCGGAGACGCCGACGGCGCGGCTGTGGGCGTTCGACCTCTCCGCGCCCGGCACGGTTCGGCCTCGCGAGGTGATCTATCGCGGCGAACGGGGCAAGCCGATCGCAGGCCTCGGCGGCTATCAGATGTTCGATTCGCTTGCGGTCGAGGCGTCGGGCAATGTCTGCGTCGCGACGTTGATCTCGGGTTGCATCTCGGTGATCGCGCCGGACGGCAAGCTCGTCGAGCAGGTGCCGACCGGCGACCGCGTCACCACCAACATCGCCTTCGGTGGACCAGAGCTGAAGACCGCCTACATCACGCTGTCGGGCAAGGGTGAACTGATCGCGATGGATTGGCCGCGCCCCGGCCTGCCGCTGAATTTTTTGAACAAGTGAGTGAGACCACCGATGCCCTGGCTTGAACCAACACCCCTGCGCGGCCCATATGCGCGGCTTGAGCCGTTGTCGCATGATCACCATGATGGTCTCGTGGAAGCCGTGAAGGACGGCGAATTGTGGAAGCTCTGGTACACCCATATTCCGAAGCCGGAGAACATGGGTAAGGAGATCGACCGCCGGCTTGGATTACAGGCCGCAGGTTCCATGCTGCCGTGGACGGTATTCGATGCCGACGGCAAGATCGCCGGCATGACCACCTATATGAACGTCGATGCGGCAAACCGGCGCGTCGAAATCGGTTCGACCTGGTATGCCAAGCGCGTGCAGCGCAGCGCGGTCAATACCCAGTGCAAACTGCTGCTGCTGACCCATGCATTTGAAAAACTGGATTGCATTGCGGTAGAATTTCGCACGCACTTCTTCAACCACCAGAGCCGTCGCGGCATCGAGCGGCTCGGTGCCAAGCTGGACGGCATTTTGCGCAGCCATCAGATTGCGCCGAACGGCACGCTGCGCGATACAGTGGTTTACAGTATCATTGCCGCCGAATGGCCGACGGTGAACGCCCACTTGAACTATCAACTGAACGAGAAGGCGCGCGCATAACGTTTTCAAGCGAAGCATGCCCTCGGACTCGATCCGGGGGTGGAAACCGGTTCGCGTGAAGAAAACGCGCCAAAACAAAGAGCGCGTTTAGAGAAAGTCCGATGGAAACGTTCGATTATGTGATTGTGGGCGCGGGCTCGGCCGGAAGCGTGCTGACGAACCGGCTTAGCGAGGATGGGATTACCTCCATCTGCGTGCTCGAAGCAGGTCCGCGCGATTGGCACCCCTACATCCATCTGCCGGCGGGCTTCATCAAGACCTTCCACATGAAGAGCATCAACTGGGCGTACCAGCAGGAGCCCGGCCCCTACACGGGCGGACGCAGCATCTATGCGCCGCGCGGCAAGACGCTCGGCGGCTCCTCCTCGATCAACGGCCACATCTATAATCGCGGCCAGCGCCAGGATTTCGATACCTGGGCGCAGCTCGGCAATCGCGGTTGGGGCTATCCGGACGTGCTGCCGTATTTCAAGCGGCTGGAGTGCCGGATCGGCGAATGCGATGACACCTATCGCGGCCGCGACGGCGCTCTCACCGTCACCACCATGGACTGGAAGGATCCGCTCTGCGAAGCCTTCATGGCGGGCGCGATCTCGCTCGGCATTCCGCGCAACCTTGATTACAACGGCGCGATCCAGGAGGGCGTCTCCTACGCCCAGCGCACGATCAAGAACGGGCTGCGCGTCAGTGCTGCGACCGCGTTCTTGCACCCGGCGCGCAAGCGGCCGAACGTCGATGTGCGCACGCATGCCCATGCCACCAACATCATCTTCGAAGGCAAGCGCGCGGTCGGCGTGCGCTATATGAAGGGCGGCAAAGATGGCGTGGCCGTGGAGGTACGCGCGACCAAGGAAGTGATCCTTGCAGGCGGCACCTACAATTCGCCGCAGCTTCTGCAATTGTCGGGCGTCGGTTCACCCGACCTGCTGCGCTCGCTCGGTATCGAGGTGCGCCATGCGTTGCCGGGCGTCGGCGAGGGGTTGCAGGATCATTACGCGCCGCGTTCGGTCGCGCGCGTCAAGAACATCAAGACCATCAACGAACTCAGGCGCGGTCTGCATCTCTGGGTCGAAGCCCTCAAATGGGCGACGACCCGGCGCGGCCTGCTCTCGTTGTCGCCGACCATGGTCTATTGCTTCTGGCATTCCGGCGAGACCACCGAGAGCTCGGATTTGCAACTGACCTTTACGCCCGCAAGCTACAAGGAAGGTGTCCAGGGCCAGCTCGAAGAGCGGCCCGGCATGACGGTCGCATCCTGGCAGCAGCGCCCCGAGAGCCGCGGTTACGTTCGCATCCGCTCGGCCGATCCGTTCCAGCAGCCGATCATTCAAACCAACTATCTCGCCGCCGAGCTCGACCGTCGTGTCGTCGTCGCCGGCATGAAGCTGGCGCGGCGCCTGCTCAAATCGACGCCGCTTGCGCCCTATTACGAATATGAGGATTTTCCCGGACCCGGCGTGCAGAGCGACGATGAATTCCTGGCAGCAGCAACGCAACGGGGCACCACGACATTCCATCCCGGATGCACCTGCCGCATGGGCCCGGCCGGCAGCACGTGGGCTGTAGTCGACGACCAGTTGCGCGTGCACGGGCTCGAGAGTCTTCGCGTGATCGACGCCTCGATCATGCCGCGGATGATCTCCGCCAACCTCAACGCCTCGACCATGATGATCGCCGACAAGGCCTCGGATATGATCCGCGCCCGGAAACTGCCGGAGGCGGCAGTGGGGTCGATAGCGGGCTAGTGGCCTCATAGCGCCTTCGCGAAGTGCCGACGAACTCTCAGCATGTGCATCTGTCGGGAAGCCCGGAAGCGGCCGGCCGACGCTCAAACGGCGCTCTGACCTCAACGCTGACCTATCTGTCGCCGCGCTGAGCCTCGGATCTGGTCCGTCTGCGTGGAGAGCCTGTCGGGTGATTTTGGCGGAGGGGTGTTTCGATGCTCGGCAATGGCTCCTGGGCGGCGGCGAGAATCCAGCTTCGGAACGCCTCGATGGCAGGATCGCGCAGGCGATCATCTCTGATGACAAGTTGATAGTCGTCGGCCCGCAATTCGGGGGCCGCGATGGGACAAACCAGGCGACCGGCTGCGATGTCGGCTTCAATCAGGTGCAGAGATCCCAGAGCGATGCCCAGGCCATCGACGGCAGCCTGAAGCTGAAGGTAGACGTGGTCCAGCTCAAGGTGTCGAACCGGCGCCAAGCCCGAGACGCCCGCCGCCGAGAACCATTGCGGCCACGCCGAGCGCGTCGTTGTGGAATGCAACAAGACGTGCCGTCGCAGGTCGTGCGCAGTTTCCACCGGACGGTCGCGCAAGATTCTTGGACTGCACACAGGGAGCCGCCGGTCCGGCATCAGCGTCTCGCAGTGAATTCCGGACCCGTACTCCACGCCCGAGCGTATGCCGATGTCGAAGGCGGTGCCGACATAACGGAGCTTGCGCGACGTGGTTGAAATTTTCACCTCGACGCCCGAATAGGATTCCTGGAATCTCGAGAGCCGCGGCAGCAGCCAACGCAGGGCGAAACTCGACAACGCGTTGACGCGAACGATGCCCAAGACGCGGCGTGCGGAGCGAGGCTGTCGAAGTCTGCCCGTTGCCGACGTCAGGCGCGAGAGTGCCGCACTGACATCGGTCAGGAGGTCCGCGCCATGGTCCGTCAGCGCGACGCCGCGCGCGCGTCGCTCGAACAGCGGGAGGCCGAGCCAGTCCTCCAGATGCCTTATCTGCTTCCCGATCGCCCAGTGGGTAACGTGCAGATCTTTCGCTGCTTCAACAAAGCTGCCGCGCCGCGCCGCGGCCTCGAAGGCTCTGATCGCATTGAGGGGCGGCAATTCAACCATGTGTGAATTTTTCTCCCATCTAACGAGAAAATAGCTCAATTGAGGGTTCGTCGCTAGCCAGCTATGCCAATCCACAAACAGAAATAGCCGCAAGGCCGAATCTACCTTGGGAGGAATTCTCTCCGACCGGGGATGGACGAGCGAACCGGATTGCTGATGGCGGCGTTAGACGCAAACGGCAGAAATGCGGATGCCCGGGCGCTATCTCGCGGACGGACGCTCTGGACTGCCTGTGCGGCGCACGCACTGCACGACGGCTACACCGATTTGATCTATCTGTTGTTGCCGATTTGGCAGGCCGAGTTTGGGCTCGGCTACGGTGCGTTGGCATTCTTGCGCGGACTTGCCGCCGCCACCATGGCGGGACTGCAGGTGCCGGCAGGACAGGCAGCGGAGCGTCTCGGAGGGCGCACCGCGCTGGCTCTCGGTACGGCATTGGCGGCGATTGGCTACGTGCTGGCAGGCTATTCGGCCGGGTTGGCCGGATTATGCGTTGCGCTTGTGGTGACCGGGTGCGGATTGAGCACGCAGCATCCCATTGCGTCGGCCGCGGTTTCGCGCGCCTATCAAGACGACGCACGCGGTCCGCTAGGCACTTACAATTTCGCTGGCGACGTCGGCAAGGCCGCAATTCCCAGCGGGGCGTCTCTTTTATTGGCCTTGATGTCCTGGCACCAAATGGTGTGGTTTCTCTCCGCGCTCGGTGCGGTCGTCGCGGTGGCCGTGGCGATCTTTTTTCCAGCCAACCTGCGGCCGGTTTCCCCGAGTAAAAAAACCGAACACCACTTCTCCGGCACGCACGAAGGATTCACGCTGCTCCTGACTATTGGAATCCTCGACTCCAGCGTGCGCATGGGATTTCTGACGTTCCTGCCGTTCTTGCTGAAGGAGCAAGGTGCAACCTTATCGACGATCGGCTCGGCGCTTGCCTTGGTGTTCATTGGCGGTGCTGCCGGGAAGTTTGCATGCGGCTGGCTGGGGGCACGATTCGGCGTACTCGCGACGGTGCTCCTGACCGAGGCGGGCACGGCCGCCGCAATCCTTTCCGTCCTGGTGTTACCGCTCGTCGCGGTGCTGGTGCTTTTGCCCGTTGTCGGCCTCATGCTCAACGGCACCTCCTCGGTCCTCTACGGCACCGTTCCCGAACTGGCGCCATCCGGTCGCACGGAGCGGGGTTTCGCAATCTTCTATACCGGCACGATCGGTGCCGGTGCGATAGCGCCGATCCTTTTCGGGATGTTGGGTGATGCGGTAGGGTCACGCGGGGCCATGATGGCGACGGCAATCACCGCGGCTGCAATTTTGCCGCTCGCGATCGCTTTGGCGCCGCGACTGTCGGCCAGAGCATCGGCTCGCCGCGCGACTGACGGCTAGTCCAAGCGTTTGCCAACGAGAACGCAAAGGTCTGTTGTGATCCAAGCCGTCATTCGCAAAGACACTCGTCATGCCGGGACCTTGATCCGGGCATCCATCCAGCTCACAACAAGTTCTTTCGAAGGGGATGGACAGCCGGGTCGAGCCCGGCAACGACGGAGTGAGTTGACCACTGCTGTTTGAGAGTGCCCCTCACACCTCGCGGCGGCTCAAAAACGCCAATCGCTCGAACAGGTGCACGTCCTGCTCGTTCTTGAGCAGCGCGCCATGCAGCGGGGGGATCAGTTTGCGCGGATCGCGCTCCCGCAGCATCTCCGGCGTCATTTCCTCGTTGAGCAGGAGCTTTAGCCAATCCAGTAGCTCCGAAGTGGAGGGCTTCTTCTTCAGGCCCGGTACCTCGCGGACCTCGAAGAAGATGCGCAAGGCCTCTTCGACCAGGCGCTTCTTGATGCCAGGAAAATGCACGTCGACGATCCGGCCCATGGTCTCGGCGTCGGGAAACTTGATGTAGTGGAAGAAGCAGCGCCGCAGAAACGCGTCCGGCAATTCCTTCTCGTTGTTCGAGGTGATCATCACGATCGGGCGCAGCTTCGCCTTGATGTTCTCGCCGGTCTCGTAGACGAAGAATTCCATGCGATCGAGTTCGAGCAGGAGGTCGTTGGGGAATTCGATATCGGCCTTGTCGATCTCGTCGATCAGCAGCACCGGGCGTTTTTCGGACGTAAAAGCGTCCCATAATTTGCCGCGCTTGATGTAGTTTCCGATATCCGAAACCCGGGCATCGCCGAGCTGGCTGTCGCGCAAGCGCGACACCGCGTCGTATTCGTAGAGGCCCTGCTGCGCCTTGGTGGTGGACTTGATGTGCCAGGTCAACAGCGGCGCGCCGATCGCTTTGGCGACTTCCTCGGCCAGCACGGTCTTGCCGGTGCCGGGCTCGCCTTTGATCAGCAGCGGACGCTCCAGCACGATCGAGGCGTTGACCGCGATCTTGAGGTCATCGGTGGCGACGTAGTCCTTGGTGCCGGTAAATTTCATCTAATCCTGATGCCTGTTTTTGAGGAATTTTGGTGCCAATTTTCGAGCGCAGGAGAGCGCCTCTGGCTTAACAGGAAATGTCAGCCAAAACAGCATTCGTTGCGGGAATGGGGGAATGCGTCAGGCGCGTCTTACCAGCGAAAGGATGACCAAGACGACGATCGCGCCGATGGTGGCGTTGACGATGTCGCGGATCGCGCTGCCGCCAAGGCTGACGCCCAGTTGCGGCAGCAGCCAGCTTGCGACCAGCGCGCCGATGATGCCGACCACGATGTTTCCGATCAGCCCGAAACCGGCGCCGCGCACGATCAAGCCGGCGAGCCAGCCGGCGATCGCGCCGATCACGAGTGCCACTATGATGCCCATTTGAGAAAGCCCCCGCCCAAACCTCGCCAGTACAATTCTAGTTGAAAAAGCTCTCTGGTCCAGGCCCGTCCGGCTCTTGACGTCCTGGGGCTGCCGGGCGATCTAATAACGATGTTCCTGCAATTCTTTACCGCATTGCGCGATGCGCAGGTCCCGGTGACCTTGCGCGAATATCTGACGCTGATGGAGGCGCTCGACGCCAACCTCGCCGAACAAACGGTAGAGAATTTCTACTATCTGTCGCGCACGGCCTTGGTGAAGGACGAGCGGAATCTCGACAAGTTCGATCGCGTGTTCGGCACGGTGTTCAAGGGGCTGGAGAGCCTGCTTGACGCCATGGAGACGGCGGACATTCCGGCCGAATGGCTGAAGAAGCTCGCGGAGAAATACCTCACCGAAGAAGAGAAGAAGCAGATCGAGGCGATGGGCTGGGACAAGCTCATGGAAACTTTGCGCGAGCGCTTGAAGGAGCAAAAGGGCCGCCACCAGGGCGGCAACAAATGGATTGGCACTGCCGGCACTTCACCGTTCGGCGCGCATGGCTACAATCCGGAAGGCGTGCGCATCGGCCAGGAGAAGAACCGCAACAACCGCGCGGTGAAGGTGTGGGACAAGCGCGAATTCAGGGATCTCGACGGCAATGTCGAGCTCGGCATCCGCAACATCAAGATCGCGCTGCGGCGGCTGCGCAAGTTCGCCCGCACCGGCGCGCCGGACGAGCTCGATCTCGATACCACGATCAAGGAGACCGCCAACCACGGCTATCTCGACGTCGTGATGCGCCCGGAGCGGCGCAACGCGGTCAAGGTCCTGGTGTTCTTCGATATCGGCGGGTCGATGGACTCGCACATCGAGCAGGTTGAGGAATTGTTCTCGGCGGCAAAGACCGAATTCAAGCACATGGAATATTTCTACTTCCACAACTGCCTGTATGAAGGCGTGTGGAAGCAGAACAGGCGGCGCTTCACCGACCGCACGCCGACCTGGGACGTGCTGCATAAATACCCGCACGACTACAAGGTGGTATTCGTCGGCGATGCCTCGATGTCGCCTTACGAGATCATGGTCCCCGGCGGCTCGGTCGAGCATGTCAATGAAGAGGCCGGGTCGGTCTGGCTCGAGCGCATCACGCGGACCTATCCGCACGCGGTGTGGCTCAATCCGGTGGCGCAGAAGCACTGGGACTATTCGGAATCGACCACCATCATCCGCCGGCTGTTTTCGGAGCGCATGTTCCCGATCACGATCGAGGGTCTGGAAAGTGCGATGAAGGAATTGGTGCGGTAGACCCGCTGTCGTCATTTCCGGATCTGGTCTCCCGGACGATCCCGGAAGGCTACTTTGCATGGGGTTGTTTTCGATATTTTAGGGAGGTGCAACAAAAATGCCCCAGACTATTCACCGCGGCATCAAGTCGCTGATCGACGAGGCCAACGCCGAGATCGAGACGCTCAGCGCAACCGACGCAATCCAGGCCGCGCAAAGCGATGATGTAGTGATCGTCGATATCCGCGATCCCCGCGAGATCGAGCGCGACGGCCGCATTCCTGGCGCGTTTTCCTGCACCCGCGGCATGCTGGAATTCTGGATCGACCCTTTGAGCCCCTATGCGAAACCGATCTTCCAACAGGACAAGAAGTTCATCTTCCATTGCGCCGGCGGCATGCGCTCGGCGTTGGCGGCAAAGACCGCGCAGGACATGGGCTTAAAGCCGGTCGCGCATATGGGCGGCGGCTTTGCCGCCTGGCGCGACGCCGGCGGTCCGGTTGAAAAATACGAGCCGAAGAAGAAAGCTTGAAATGACTGTCGCCAACGACCCGCTCGTCTCCACCGACTGGCTTGCCACGCATCTGAACGATGCGAATGTGAAAGTCGTCGACGCTTCGTTCAAGATGCCGGGTGTCACGCCGCTGCCGAAGGATGACTATTTCAAGGCGCACATTCCCGGCGCGGTGTTCTTCGATGTCGACGCCGTGTCGGATCACGATAGTCCGTTGCCACATATGTTTCCGAGCGCGGAACAGTTCGGCCGCGACGTCGGCGCACTCGGCATCGGCAACGGCGACATGGTTGTGGTCTATGACGCGGGCGGCTGGGTCGCGGCCCCGCGCGCCTGGTGGATGTTCCTTTCTTACGGTCACAGTCAGGTTCGCCTCCTCGACGGCGGATTGAAAAAATGGCGGGCGGAGGGATATCCGGTCGATGCCGGCGCGGTCACGCCACAACCCGTGACGTTCAGGGCCGCGTTCGACGCACGTCGCGTCCGCAGCATGCAGCAGATGGTCGCCAATGTCGCAAGCAGGGCTGAGCAGGTGATCGATGCGCGTGCCAGCGATCGTTTCGAGGGCCGTGTGGCGGAGCCCCGACCGGGTCTCCGGCCGGGTCACATCCCCGGCAGTCGCAATGTCCCCTACAACCAGTTGTTTGATCCTGCGACCGGCGCCATGAAGCCGCTTGACGAGCTGCGCGCGGCATTCTCCGCCGCCGATGTGAAGCTCGATGCGCCGATCGTTACAAGCTGCGGGTCCGGCGTATCGGCTGCCGTCCTCACGCTCGCGCTCTATCGGCTGGGTGTCGAAAATCCGGCGCTTTACGACGGATCATGGTCGGAATGGGGTTTGCCTGACGGGCCGGCGATTGCAACCGGCCCCGCCTGAGCGTCTGATTAGCGCGCCTGTGTGAGCGGACCAACCTGTGTGATCGGGCTCGCCTGCGTGGTCGGACGGGCCTGTGGGGTCGGACGTGCCCGTGTAATTGGACGTGCCTGCGTGATCGGACGGACTTGTGTGGTCGCACGCGCCTGTGTGATGGGACTAGACTGTGTCGCGACAGGAATTGTGCGCCCGAACAGGTCGGTCGCCGGTTGCAGCGCCGCCTGTTGCGCCAGTTGCGCGCGTCGTATTGCCGCTAGTCTGCGCCGCTCTCTGGCGCGCCGAGCCCGCAGCCGCTGCTTTTTGATCGCGGCCTTGTCCAGCGTTGGACTTGCGGGCGCATCGACAGCGACCGGCGGGCCGCCCAGTGTTGCGATCGTGGTTTGAGTGGTGTCGATTTCGGACGCGGCCGGCGCGCTCGCTTGCCCGGGCGCGGCCGGAGCGGCGTCGCTCGCCGGCGGCGGCGTCTCCAGGATCGCGGCAATCTTGTCGATCGCGGTGATCTTGGTTTCGGTCTCGGGTGCCCCGGCGGTTGCATTGGCCTGGACCGAGCCTCGCTCGCTTGAAGCCGGCGTTTCCGCAGGTGTTTCAGATTTGGCGGTCTCCTGGGTAGTCTCGGACGGTGAAGCTGGTTCGGCTTTGGGCGCAGCGATCTCGTTAGGCTCTTCAGGCGGCGGAGCGATCGTGGCCGGCGCCTCGCGCGCCGTGGTGACGAGCGTCTCCGGAGTTCTCGGCTCCGCCGGCTGTGGCTCGACGACAAGCGCCGCCAGCACAGGCTTGGTGGGCTCGCTCTGCTGGGCAAATATCGTTTCCGGCGGCGCGCGCCACGTTGGATTACTGGCAAACTCCTCGTGAGCCGCGCGCAGCAGTGCGGCTGCGCCCAGGCCGAAGATGAGTATCGACGTCGCCAAGATGATCGCGGCGAGCAGAAAGCGAAAGCCGGGCAGCATCGGGAGGGTGAATTCCGCCTTGGCAGGTTGCTGCGAAGGCCTTTGAGCCAGCGGGAACGCGGTGAAAACGGAACCGGCCGCGTTCGCGGCGCATCGAGCCAGGCCGCGCGCTCGCGAATCAGGTTGATTTGAGAATATCGCAACGCATCCACTGCCGTTTGCAAAAAATCGGCGGTATGAAGGCCGCATCACCTTCCGGACAGCTTTTCTTTGGCCGTGAGACTTGCTTGCAACGGCGCTCGCGGCCGATCACAAATGACTAAATCTGGCGCAGATCGACCGGATAAGTCTTGAATGCGCCGCGATCTTCGGTCATTTGCGATTAACGATCCGGTTGGGCTTTGGGGTCTATACAAGGGCGATGATGATCAAACACATTCTGACGGTATGTGCGGTCGCGGCAGCGGGCGCGGCCGGAACCTCGCTTGTGCAGGCCCAACAAGGTTATCCGTTACCCCCCGGGGCCGTGTACGCACCTCAAGCTCAATCCTATCCACCGGGCGGATATCCGGCCGATTATCGACGTGGCCCGGGCGCACCCGATTTTGACGCTCTGGAGGACGATGAGGCGCCGCAGAACTCTGCCGTGCTGCCGCCGCCCGGCCCGGTGCTCTCGCCCGACGATCCGCGCTACGGCCGCCCTCTCGGTGCCCCGCCGGTCTACTCCGCCGCGCCGACCGGTCCGGTCCTTTCACCAGACGATCCACGTTACGGCCGCCCGGCCGGTCCGCCGCCGGTGATCTACGCCGATCGTCCTGGCGGTCCGTCACAGGGCATGGACCCGAACTATGATAACCGCGGCTTGCGTCCGCCAGAGGCCATCGGCGCACCAACCGGCGCCACCAGTACGCTGCAGCCTTCCGTCGGGGTTGACGGCAAACCGATATCGCTGGCGGCGCTGCCGCCGGAGGAACAGCCGGAAGTCGCTCCTGTGCAGCTTTCGCCGAACCTGCGCCGGCAGGAGGTTGCGTTCCCTACCAAGGAGCCGGCGGGAACGCTGATCGTCGATACGTCCCATACCTACCTTTACTACGTGCTCGGCGGCGGTCGCGCGATCCGCTACGGCGTCCGCGTCGGCCGCGACGGTTTTACCTGGACCGGTGTGCAAAAGATTTCGCGCAAGGCTGAATGGCCGGACTGGCATCCGCCGTCTGAGATGATCGAGCGGCAGCCCTATCTGCCGCGCTTCATGGCCGGCGGTCCGGGCAATCCGCTCGGCGCGCGCGCAATGTATCTCGGCAATACCGTGTATCGCATCCACGGCACCAACCAGCCCTCGACAATCGGCAAATTTGTCTCGTCGGGCTGTATCGGCATGCTGAACGAGGACGTGTCGGATCTGTTCGACCGGGTAAAGGTCGGCACCCGCGTGGTGGTATTGCCCGGCGGCCCGCCGCCAGGCATGGCGACCGCCTCCGTGCAGCCGGTGCCGGGATCTGCTGCCCCGGGCGCGGCGGCCATGCCGCCGGCGCCGATGTCGAATGGCCCTGTTCCCGGCACGCAGCCCACGGTCGTGCCGCCGCTGCCCGCGCCGGTGACCGTGCGCTAACGGGCGCCGCAAACGCCAACGTTCAAAGCCAACGTTCAAAAGAGGCACGCCGCGGCGTGCCTCTTTTGTTGGCGCAGGCATTGCACGCCAAGTGATGCAACGGCGCCCAGGTTTCGACGTTGGCGCGGCGAGGCAAAACGATGCTTCAGGAAGCGTGTCTGACTTATCCGCCGCTGAATACCCTCAAGCCGATCGCCGATGACGTCTGGATCGTCGATGGTCCCGTGATCCGGTTTGGCCCAGCCTGGCTTGAAATGCCGTTTCCGACCAGGGCAACGATAGTTCGCCTCGCCAATGCGCGGCTGTTCGTTCACTCGCCCACCCCGTTGGTTCCCGGCCTTCAGGCGGAGATCGCAAAGATCGGACGGCCGCAATGGATCATCGGACCGAACCGGTTGCACTATTGGTGGATACCGGATTGGCACACCGCCTATCCGGATGCCGAAATCTATCTTGCGTCCGAAACGAAACGGCGGGCCGGCCGCCGGTTAGATTTCGAGGGCCGGTCGCTCGATCGGCCGGCCGGCTATCCCTGGGATGATGAGATCGCGACGCTTCCGATCAGAGGAAGTTACATGACGGAAGTGGAGTTCTTCCATCGGCGCTCCAGGACGCTTGTGCTGACCGATCTGATCGAGAATTTCGAGTCACAAAAGCTCACGACGCCTGTCATGCGGTTTTTGACCTGGATCGGGGGTGTTCGAGATCCAGACGGCAGTACGCCGCGGGACATGCGGATGACTTTTTCGAACAGCAGGCCGCAATTGAGAAACGCCATCCGGAAGATGATCGGCTGGAATCCGGAACGCGTGATACTCGCACACGGACGCTGGTATGACCGCAACGGCCAAGCGGAACTACGGCGCGCCTTTCGCTGGATATTGGATCGGTGACAATGCTCGGCGTGCTTCTTACACGCCGCCACATTCGCGCGCTTGAATTCACGTTTGATCCGACTACCTGCCGAGCGTTGCAAGTAGGAGGATCAGCACATGCGCATTTTCGTTGCAGGCGCTACCGGCGCCGTGGGCCGTCCGCTGGTTCGCGCACTGGTATCGGCTGGGCATTCGGTCGCAGGACCCACTCGTTCGGCAGCGAAGGTCGAAGCCATCAAGCGAATGGGTGCGGAACCTGTCGTCGCCGATGGCCTCGACGCGGCTTCTATCCGGACAGCGGTGGTGTCCGTCAGGCCCGAGATCATCATCCATGAAATGACCGATCTCGGTAACGTGATGGATCTCAGGCATTTCGATCGCACGTTCGCGGCCACCAACGCGTTGCGGACCCGTGGCACCGACCATCTGCTGGCCGCCGCCCACGAGGCCGGCGTCAAGCGCTTCATCGCCCAGAGCTACTGTGGCTGGAGCTTCGCGCGCACAGGCGGTCCGGTCAAAACCGAGGCGGACGCGCTTGATCCGGACCCGCCGCCGGAATTTCGGCGGACGCTGCAGGCGATCCAGCATTTGGAGCGCACCGTAACCAGTTCAGCCGATCCCGACGGCATCGTGCTGCGCTATGGAGCGTTCTACGGACCCGATACCGGCATGCTGGCCCCTGCCATGATTGGCCAGCTGCGTCATCGGCGCGTGCCGTTGATCGGCGACGGCGCCGGCTGTTGGTCGTTCATTCATGTCGATGATGCGGCTTCCGCCACGGCTGCTGCGATCGAGCGCGGCCGCGCCGGCAACATCTACAATATCGTCGACGACGAACCGGCGGAGGTCAGCGAATGGCTGCCCGCGCTTGCCGGGATGCTCGGCGCCAAGCCGCCGCTTCACGTGCCGGCCTGGATCGGCCGCATCGTTGCAGGCGAGCATATGGTTGCCATGATGACGCAGGTGCGGGCGGGCTCGAACGCCAAAGCGAAACGTGAGCTCGGCTGGCATCCGGCCCATTCATCATGGCGCTTCGGGTTTGCCGAGATCGCGAGGCAAAGTGTTGCGCGACAGGTTGCCGCTTGAACAGCGCGGCTTTAGGCGAGCCGCCGCAACGGCTCGCCCTTGAACCAGGCGTCAATGCCCTCGACCATCTGGCCGTAGTGATTGCGAAAACCTTCCTCGGTGGCATAGCCGAGGTGCGGGGTCAGCACCATGTTATCGAGCTTGCGGAAAGGATGATCGACCGGCAACGGCTCGACCGAAAACACGTCGAGCGCCGCGCCCGCGATCTTTCTCTCGCGCAAGGTTTCCAGCAGCGCCGCCTCATCGACCGCTGACCCAGCACCACATGGATGGTGATGACATCGGCGGTCTTGAACAGCTCCTCCTTGGTGGCGTAGGTCACGCCGACCTCCTTGCACCGTTCTGGCGTCAGGTTCGGGCTCCAGGCGATGACGTTCATGCCGAACGCTTGGGCCAGTCCCGCCACCTTGCCGCCGAGCTTGCCGAGGCCGATGACGCCGAGCGTCCTGCCCTCGATCTCGTGACCGACGAATTTCTGCCACGGCTGGCCTTCGTGCATCCGCGCATTCTCGCGACCGATATTGCGGGTCAGCTCCAAGATCAGGCCCATGGTCAGCGGTGCGGTCGGATCGCGCGCAAATTGCGTGCCGCAGAGCACGACGTTGTGATTTTTGGCCGCTTCCATGTCGATGGCGGCATTGCGCATGCCCGAGGTGATCAGGAGCTTCAGTTTGGGTAGGGCTGCAAACAGCGCGCGCGGAAACGGCGTGCGCTCGCGCATGGCGCAGATGATCTCGAAGTCTTTCAGCGCGCCGGCGGCGGCTTCGGACCCGGCAAAGGGCTGATTGAACACCGTGATGTCGATACGATCGGTGACCTTCGACCAGTCCGCGCTCGAAAGCGAGAGATTGAAATAGTCGTCGAGGATTGCACAGTGCAGCCGCGTCATGTTGAGGTCCGTTCACGGCAAGAGGACGGCGCGGGAACGCGTCGTCCGGGAACTGCCATGGTCGCGCGCAATCGAGGTCGGCGCAAGCGCCTGCGGCCTTGAAAGGTCGCCGGCGGGACTAACGAGCGCCCCGGCCGGTATCGGATCAATCAGTTCGAGCGGGCGATCTGCTTGGCGCGCCAAGCGGGGCCCGGGCCGCGCATATAATGCAGTTCCGGCCGGTAGGGGTTGAACGCCTTTGCGAAGAAATGCTGCCAGAAAGCCTTGAATTCAGCGAAAGGCGCGGGCTCTCCGTTGCGGCGGGTTGCCGGGGAGGAAAGGGACGCCGAAGTGATCGTTGCCATGACGCGGCCTCTTTTTTCATTCGCGGCTTTGCCGCGGGGCGCCTTTTTTGCGCTGAAGCCGAGTTTTGGCCTGATTTGTTAAAAGATAGTTTCAATTGCCGTCATTCGCCGCACACATGGTGTCCATCCCGTATTCATCCGTGGTGAACGGATGGAAAACATTGCCCTTTGGGGCCGCCGCCGCTACATCAGCGGCAGCAAATCTCCCATAAATCCGCTCGTTTCCAAGGGATCGCGATGGCCCGCCAGTTCGTCTATTTCATGCAGGGTCTGTCCAAGACCTATCCGCCCAACCGCAAGGTGCTCGATAACGTCCATCTATCGTTCTATCCGGATGCCAAGATCGGCGTACTCGGTGTCAACGGCTCCGGTAAATCGACCCTGCTGCGGATCATGGCCGGCCTCGACAAGGAATATAACGGCGAGGCCTGGGTCGCCGAGGGCGCCCGCGTCGGTTACCTCGAGCAGGAGCCGCAGCTCGATCCCACCTTGACCGCGCGCGAAAACGTGATGCAGGGCGTCGCCAAGCAGAAGGCGATCCTCGACCGCTACAACGAACTGGCGGCCAATTATTCCGACGAGACCGCCGACGAGATGACGAAATTGCAGGACGAGATCGAAGCGCAAGGCCTGTGGGATCTCGACAGCAAGGTCGATCAGGCGATGGATGCGTTGCGCTGCCCGCCCGACGACGCCGATGTGACCAAGCTCTCCGGCGGCGAGCGCCGCCGCGTCGCGCTGTGCCGTCTGTTGCTCGACCAGCCCGAGCTGTTGCTGCTGGACGAGCCGACCAACCATCTCGACGCCGAATCGGTATCCTGGCTCGAAGGGCACCTGCGCAACTATCCCGGTGCCATCCTGATCGTGACCCACGACCGCTACTTCCTCGACAACGTCACCGGATGGATACTTGAGCTCGATCGCGGCCGCGGCATTCCTTACGAAGGCAATTATTCATCCTGGCTGGTGCAGAAGCAGAAGCGCCTCGAGCAGGAGGGCCGCGAGGAGGCCGCCCATCAGCGCACGCTCGCACGCGAGCAGGAATGGATCGCGGCGTCGCCAAAAGCGCGCCAGGCCAAATCCAAGGCTCGCTATCAGCGTTACGAAGACCTGCTGAAGCAAGCGAGCGAAAAACATACCCAGACCGCACAGATCACGATCCCCGTGGCCGAGCGGCTCGGCCAGAACGTGATCGATTTCGAGGGGCTCACCAAAGGGTTTGGCGACGACCGGCTTTTGATCGACAATCTCACCTTCAAGCTGCCGCCGGGCGGCATCGTCGGCGTGATCGGCCCCAACGGCGCCGGCAAGACCACGCTGTTTCGGATGATCACGGGACAGGAGAAGCCGGACACGGGCACGATCACGATCGGCGAGAGCGTGCATCTCGGCTATGTCGACCAGTCGCGCGACTCGCTCGACGGCAAGAAGTCGGTGTGGGAAGAAATTTCCGGCGGCAACGAATTGATCCTGCTCGGCAAGCGCGAGGTGAATTCGCGCGGCTATTGCTCGTCGTTCAATTTCAAGGGCGCCGACCAGCAGAAGAAGGTCGGCTCGCTGTCGGGGGGCGAGCGCAACCGCGTCCATCTTGCGAAGATGCTGAAATCCGGCGCCAATGTGCTGTTGCTCGACGAGCCCACCAACGATCTTGATGTCGACACGCTGCGCGCGCTGGAAGAGGCGCTGGAGGATTTCGCCGGCTGCGCTGTCATCATCAGCCACGACCGCTGGTTCCTCGACCGTATCGCCACCCACATGCTCTCTTTCGAGGGCGACAGCCATGTCGAATGGTTCGAAGGCAATTTCCAGGACTATGAGAAAGACAAGATGCGAAGGCTCGGGCAGGATTCCGTCATTCCGCATCGGGTGAAGTACAAGAAGCTGACAAGGTGAGGCGGCCTAACTCGACTACCCCACCTTCTCCGCCAGCCACATCTTGATCAGCGACTGATACGGCACGTCGCGCTTGTTGGCGGCGATCTTGATTTGCTCCAGCAAGCCCAACGGCAGGCGAATCGAGATCGCCGTGGTCGAGGGCTTCAGGTTTGGAAAGCGCATGCGCTCGGCCTTGCTCCAGTCGACGTAGTCGGCGGAATCGTGTGTTTCCCAAAATTTCCTTTCCTCGGCTTCGGTCTTGAAGGCAGGAATTGGTTTAAGCTTGCTCATAAGCTTTCCTCTCCTTTCGATGCATGTCTCGCGCCGATATCACCCGAACCATGGTTCCATTGTGACGGAGGGTGAAGGTGATATGCAGCAGGCGATTTTGCGCTGTCTTTCCCAACGCATTAAAACGCTGCTCCGTTTCACTATGCCTTGCATCCTCGATAACGATCAGCGGATCGTTGAAGAAGATACTTTCCGCTTCGGCCTGACTAACGTCATGTTTGTCCGCACTCTTGCGGCTGTTGCCGTCGTCCCAGTCAAAACCCGCGATCTGGTCAAGGTCGATCATTCTGTATATGCTCAATATATACAAAGCGAGACGTCAATGCAATATGGATTATTGTTCGAGCGTCTGAAAAATGGGCTAGGAGCACTTGTGCTTGTTGCGGCTTTCGTGGTGCTGCCTCCTCCAGCCCTCGCCGCCGATGCCGCCTTCACGCAATTCATCGCCTCGCTCTGGCCGGAGGCGCAGGCCGCCGGCGTCTCGCGCGCGACGTTCGATGCCGAGACGAGAGGCCTTGAGCCCGACTACAAGCTGCCCGATCTGATCCTGCCCGGACGGCCCGCGACCGGCGCGCCGTCGCAGGCCGAATTCGTGCAGGTGCCCGCCGATTACATCAAGGAAGCGGCCATTGCGCGGTTAGCTGCCGAGGGGCAGCGGTTGATGCAGAAATACAGGGACGCATTGAACACGATCGAAGCGCGCTTCGGCGTTCCCGCAACCGTTGTGCTGGCGATCTGGGCCCGCGAGACCGATTTCGGCCGCTACACGTTGCCCTATGATGCCGTACGCGTGATGGCGACCCAGGCCTATGTCGGCCGGCGCAAGGATCAATATCGCAACGAATTCATCCTGGCGCTGAAGATCCTCGGCGAGGGCAATGTCGCGCGAAAAGACATGCGCGCGTCCTGGGCCGGCGCCACCGGGCTAACCCAGTTCCTGCCGTCGGAATATTACAAGCACGGTGTGGATCTCGACGGCGACGGCCGCATCGACATCTGGCATTCGGTGCCGGATGCGCTCGCCTCCGCAGCCCAGCAGCTCGTCAACAAGGGCTGGCAGAGCGGCGTGCGCTGGGCCTACGAGGTCGAGGCTCCCGCCAATGTCGATTGCACGCTAGGCGTTCCCGAAGTGACAAAGCCGATCGGCGAATGGCTGCGCGAAGGTTTTGTGCCGGTGCGCGGACAAAAGCTCAGCGCAGCCGAGCTGGCGCAGCCGGCGTCGCTGTTGCAGCCGGAAGGCATTTATGGACCGTCATTCCTCACCACCAAGAATTACTTCGTGATCAAGGAATACAATTTTTCCGATCTTTACGTGTTGTTCGTCGGCCACTTGTCCGACCGGATGGTGAGCCCGCAACCGTTCGCAACGCCGTGGTCGGCCTCGAGGCAACTGCGCACCGCCGATGTCGAAGCCATGCAGCGCGCCTTGACGCGGATCGGGTTGTACAAGGACAAGCTCGACGGCAAGGCCGGCATGCTGACCCGCGCCGCGCTCGGGGCCTACCAGAAATCTGCCCGCCTCAAGGTCGATTGCTGGCCGAGCGAAGCGGTGCTGCGTTCGATCAGCGCGGCGCGCTAAAATTCTTGATATGGAATAAAAAAGCCCGGCCGAGATATCGGCCGGGCTTCTGATGGATACGCCGATCGATCGTAGCGTTTTCGAGCGAAGTGGAAACCGGTTCGCGTGAAGAAAACGCCTCACATAAAAAGGATCAGTTGCAGACTTGAACGGGCCGGACCTGCCAGCCGTAGCCGTCCCAGAAACGTTGCCGGGTCCAGTAGCAGCCGGGGGGCGGCGGGGGCGGGCCTTCCACATAGACCGGTCCGCCATAGGCCGGCCGGCTGGAAGCGATGGCGCCGCCGATGATCGCGCCGCCGATCAGTCCTCCCACCACGCCTGCGGCAACACCGCGCTGGGCGTGGGCGGGCGCGGGTGCCACGGCTATCGAGCCGGCGATCGTCGCAACCGCGAGGAAGGCGGCAATGGTCTTCGTCATGTCTTGGGCTCTCCTGGAGATGGCGCCATCGATCGCGCCGGGTTTAGGTGAACTTACATGCTGTCTTCGGAGCTTTCCGTTCGCCTAAAAAACCGCACAACGGTCAACGGAAAGTAAACGGCCGCGCCTCGTGATCCGAAAAAGCGGTCTTTTTCGGGCGTTGAAAAGGATACGCCCCGGATAGTTGGTTGTTTTCCGGGGCGCCCTGGAGTTTTAACGAAGATGAACGGGTCAGCCGCAGACGCGTACGCTGCGCACGCGCCAGCCGTAGCCGTCCCAGAAACGCTGACGCTGCCAGTAGCAGCCGCCATACGGATCATCGGCGACATAGGCCGGGCCGCCGTAATAGCCATAGGGCCTGTAGCCCGGATAGTATCCCGGCCCGTAGTAATACGGACTCGATGCGATCGCGCCGCCGATAATGGCGCCGCCGAGCAGCCCGGCGGCAATACCGACGCCGACGCCGCGTTGTGCATGGGCCGGAGCGGGCACCGCCACGGCCGAAACGGCCAAGGTGGCGACGGCAGCCAATGCCATCAAAATTCTCTTCATGGCGTTACCTTTCTCACGAAGCCAGGACAGTCAGGAAAGCATTCTGTCGCCAACGAAAGTTCCACATTTCGCTTGAACGATCAATGAACGGAACAGCCACATTGGCGACGAATTTGGGCGGCGACGGGGCGCGGGTACCTCCTCGAGCGAGATTAACCATCACAAGCGCGCTGACGGCCGTTGGAATTCTGATCGGTGGCACGTCGCTCGCTTGCTACCTGCTGATGACGCGATCGGCGAAGCGTCGCGCCAGGCGCGGATTGTCGCGCGACGGCTCCGGGCCGGACGGCGGCAGCTACCTTGAGAGCAGCAATGGGAGCATCTTGAGCTCGTTCGCCGGCGAGCATTCAGCGGCCGACAGTTCGGGGAATGTCGACGGCGGCGGGGGCGACAATGGTGGAGGCGGTGATGGGGGCGGCGGCGGGAGCGATTGAGGTGAGTGTCGCGGACTGCGCCGCGTTTGATCCAGCGCTACGGCGACTTCTTAGATTCGTTCTAGGCTTGATAAGAGATCAGTTTGGAATCACTTGAAATAGCTGTTTTTCCTTTTGCATCGTGCCTAGGTCTTAAATATCGATTGCATCGCATCACCGAAGGGCCGCCTGTTTTTCATGATTGTTTGTTCCTGCAACATCCTCAGCGATCACGATGTCCGCAATGCCGTCAGCGCAACTTCGGACCTGCCGCGAAACGCCAAGCAACTTTATGATTGCCTCGGCTGCAGCGCCGAATGCGGTCGCTGCGCACGTACCATCCAGTCCATCATTGATGAGGCTTTAGGCCCCTGCGCCAAGGCCTGTCGTTCCGGCTGCCCGCATAATAACGATGCCGTGGCGGACGAACCCGCGTACACCGAGTTCGCGCTCGCGGCCTGCTGATCCAGCCAAATCCCGGTTTTCCTGCTCCCTGCGACGGGGTCGCTGTTGCCCTTGCGCTCCACCTGATTTAGAAGCATTCTAAATACGATCCAGGCCGGCTTTGGCCTCAAACCGTGGAGTGCACGAATGCAGGGCGATCCCAAAGTCATCGATTACCTGAACAAGGGCCTGCGCCACGAGCTGACCGCCATCAACCAGTACTGGCTGCACTATCGGGTGCTGAACAACTGGGGCCTGTTGGAGATGGCCAAGACCTGGCGCAAGGAATCCATCGAGGAGATGGAGCACGCCGACAAATTCACCGACCGCATCCTGTTTCTCGACGGCTTTCCCAATATGCAGGTGCTCGATCCCTTGCGGATCGGCCAGAACGTCAGGGAAATCATCGAATGCGATCTCGCCACCGAACTTAGCGCTCGCGCCCTTTACCAGGAGGCGGCAACCTATTGCCACAGCGTCAAGGATTACGTCTCGCGCGACCTGTTCGAGAAGCTGATGAAGGACGAGGAGCATCACATCGATTTCCTCGAAACCCAGCTTGATGTGATCGGCCGCATCGGCCTTGAGCTCTACACCCAGAAGCACGTCGGCGGACTCGAGAGCGAGAAATAGGCGAACATTACTTGTCGTCCCCGCGAAAGCGGACCCATAACCACGAATGGTCGTTGTTTGTTGGCTGTTGCTTCAGCCGTCGCCAGAACACACGTCCGTGGTTATGGGTCCCGGATCGCGTTCGCTCCGCTCACTTGTCCGGGACGACGGCTTTTAGGTACCAGATCTCTCACAGCTGCGTCTTATAGCGCTCTTCAACCACGGCCTGGGGTTCCGGCTCGCCGAGCTTGGTCTGGTCGTGGATCATCTGACTGATGCTCGGAATTACCGATCGCTCGACCTTCGTATCTGATGACCACAGGCGTGCGCGCATCAGCGCCTTGCCGCAATGGAAATAGGCTTCAGTTACGTCGATGCTCAGGACCGCGCGCGGCGGCTTGCCAAATTCCACCATCGATGCCAGCAAACCCGGATCCGCGGTAAGTCGTCCCTTGCCGCCGACGCGCAAGGTCTCGTCGATCCCCGGCACGAAGAAGATCAGTTGCAGCAAGCCGCTTCCCTCGACGATGTTCCTGAAACTGTCGATCCGGTTGTTGCCCGAGCGATCCGGCATCAGAATTAGGCTCGGCCCCGCGACATGGACAAACCCCGGATTGCCGCCGCGTGGCGAAGCATCGACGCTGCCGTCCGAGCCTGACGTGGCGAGCACGCAAAACGGCGACATCGCGATGAATTTCTTGGCGTGCTCGTCGATCTCCGGACGCGCCTTGGCGATGACGCGCGGCGTCGGTTTCGGATAGATCGTAGCGAGATCGCTGGCGGCAAGATCGGCCATGGGCGTGCTCCGGTCGAAGGTTTGGAGAAGGATATCACAATTCTCGTCATTGCGAGAAGCGAAGCGACGAAGCAATCCAGACTTGATAGGCGGGTCCATGGATTGCTTCGCGGAGCCCGTCATCGGGCGCGCATTCGCGCGACCGTTGGCTCGCAATAACGGGCGAAGAGCGCCTCACACCGCGTCGGCTGGCACGAAGCAACTGATGACGATGCTGCCGCGGTGATGCACGTACCACACCACGGCTTCGCCGACCGGGTTGCCGCGGTCGCGGATGACGGCGCGTTCAGGCACTGCCATCCATTGGCCTTCGATCGGGACCCAATAAGAGCCCTCGTGGAAATCATAGTTCGTGCGATGGCCGTCGGAAATGTCGCAGCAGGGCACGCCGTTCGGCGCCATCACGCTCTTGAACCAGGCGCGGATATCGGGTGGGACGTTCTCGTACTGCCCATTGTCGAATGCAAATGCCGTGGTCCCGAGCGCGGACAGGGACGCGAGCAAAGCGATGTGCGCGAGCCTTTGCATGCGGTCCTCCGACGGCACAGCCACGAATCGAACGAACGCGATTAAGCCGGAGTTGTTTCGCCGATGCACGCTCAAAAAATAAGCGACGCAAGCGGTTTGAAGAATTGATGCGCTGCGAAATCAGCGCATCGCTTCGCATCGTCTGCTGTGGCGCGGTCTGCAACAATTCCTACAAGGGCTGCTTGTAGAATGCCGCATTGCCTGTGGTCAGATGCCCGCGCGTCTCGGTGCTCGCGGGAATGAGATAGAGCTGGCCGCGCTTGATCCGCTTGATCGCCGCTGATGTGACGCGGTTTTCCGGCGGATTGCGCTCATCGTCGGCGGCAATGATCGCAAGCGTCGGCCGACGCACGGCGCAGCAACGATTCATCAGGATTCTTCCCTCGGACGCGACCGCCTGTTCGGCCGGCTCCCGAGAGAAAAGCACGGCACCGGCGATAATATTCCCTAGCGCCCGTTCAGCACATTCAGCGCGTACCAGCCCCAGTAGACTCGGTGGCGGGCGATCAGTCCGTCCCGGACTTCCATGACTTCCACGAGCTCCATCTGGTCTCCTTCCGGCGTTGCGCGGGGATATTCCCACATGATCACGCGCTCATCGCTGAAGAAACCGGTCCTGAAGCGCTTGCGCTGCGGCGGATTGGTTTGAAATACGAGGGCGATGAATTTGCGCAAATTGTCCTTGCCCTGGACGATGCCTTGTTTCGTCTTCATGAGGTGTTGAACGAGCGGGCTTTCGATCGATGCATCGTCCGCGTAGAGCGACAGCGACGCTTCGAGATCTTTCCTGCCCAGCGCGTCGTCCCACATCTGATAGATACGTTCAGCGTCTCGTTGGCTTGTTGTACCGGTCATGGCGGTTCCCTTCGTCTTGTGTTGAGGTCGGCCAGGATCGCAAAGACCGCCTGCCTGACGTTTCATCAAAATATGAAATGAGCGACGGCTGAAACTGGCTATAATCCGGAACCAGGAGTTCAAATGGCGCGTATCCAGCCGTCGGTGCATTCAGGATTTTCGAAGATCACGGACGCGCTGGGCGATCCGGCGCGGGAAGCGATCGTCAGTGCGCTTTCCGACGGCAAGGCGTGGCCCGCCGGCCACTTGGCGCTCGCCGCAGGCATATCTGCGCAAAGCGCCAGCGCGCATCTGCAAAAATTGGTGGATGCGAGGGTGCTGTCGGTCTGGTCGCAGGGCAGGTTCCGATATTACCGGATCGCCAATGATGACGTCGCATCATTGATCGAAACCCTCGTCGATCTTGCCGCCAGGACGGAGCAGGTCGATCGCAAATGTGCGCGGCTGCCGGAACCGTTGCGCCAGTCGCGCACCTGCTACGGTCATCTTGCAGGCCAGCTTGGCGTCTCGCTTTCCAATGCGCTGACCCGCCACCAACTTGTCGGCGTTAGCGACCGAACCGGGTTCGTCACGGACAAGGGTCTTGCCTGGTGCCGATCCGAACAGATCGACTTCAAGCCGAGGCACGAGCCGCATCTGCGCCTTTGCAACGACTGGACCGAACGCGTTCCCCATTTCGCCGGCCCGTTTGCCAACGCGATCCTGCGGCGGCTGGTCGAGACGCGATGCGTTGCGCCTGCGGCGATCCCGCGCGCATTGCGGCTTACGCAAAAAGGTCGTGCCTTCTTTGCCCGGCTCGGAGCGGAGGTTCCGTTTTGACGGTAGGCGCGGTATGGGCGGCTAGCGAGCGTACAGCATGATCCGGAAAAGTGGACACCGGTTTTCCGAAAAGATCATGCTCAATCAAAAACCTAAAGCGCGATGACGATCTAACTTAGTCTCATCGCGCTTTAGCCTCAGCTCATGCGCTGTCCTCGACATCGGTCTCCGGCCTGTCGTTGCCTGTGGCCGTTTCGTTGTGCCACTTGCCATCGGCAGTCTCATACTCGATCGACTCGGTGCGGCCGGGCACCCGCTGTTCGCCAGCAACGCGCCTTGCGGCGGCAAGTGCCGCGGCATGGGTCGCAAACGGTTCGGAGAATACGCCATTGGCGGTATAGGCCCAGCCGCCGTCGTGCTGGACGATCTTGTAGGTGACGTGGGACATTGAAAGGAACTCGCCTCATCGCACGGATAAATGGACCGCTTATTCTATGACAAAAATGTGCCGTGATGTAGCAATTTGCCTTACCCGATCGTCCTTGAGAGAAGGTATTCGGTGCCGTCCCCGGCAGAGGAGAAAGACGATGTGCCGCAACATCAAGACGCTGTTTAATTTCGACCCGCCGGCGAGCGAGGATGAGATCCATGCTTCGGCGCTGCAATTCGTGCGCAAGCTTTCCGGCTTCAACAAGCCCTCGCAGGCCAACGAAGCCGCGTTCGAGCTTGCCGTCAAGGAAGTCTCGGAAACCGCCCGTCGCCTTTTGACCTCGCTGCATACGCATGCGCCGGCGCGCGACCGCGCAATCGAGGCGGAGAAGGCGAAGGAGCGCTCGCGGCTGAGGTTCGGGTAGCGTAAGTCGGTGGGAGAATTGGCATGGCGGAGTACATCTTTTTCATGCACGATGACGCGCTCGGCGATGAGGACGCCTGGGGGCCATACCTCCAGGGGCTGCGGCAGGGCGGGTCCTTTGAAGGTGGCAGTGCCATAGGTGACGGCATCTGCGTACGAAAGAGTGGAGGACCCGGACCAATAACGGGCCACATCACCGG
Organism: Alphaproteobacteria bacterium; assembly: GCA_005884765.1. Classification (GTDB taxonomy): domain Bacteria; phylum Pseudomonadota; class Alphaproteobacteria; order Rhizobiales; family Xanthobacteraceae; genus Bradyrhizobium. The sequence goes on along the minus strand of VAZV01000179.1, from coordinate 12,911 downwards.
ATTCATTCGGGTAAATGCCGACGGTATAGATCAGGCCAAGGCGCTGCTGATCGGCAATCCGGTATTCGAAGCCGGCGGAACAGTAGAAATCCGTGAACTGCTGCGGACGGATTAATTCCGACGAAAGGCGAGGTATGGCGTCGAGCTAATCCGTATCCCACGCGACGGGCAGATTGAGCAGGCCGCGAAACGCCCACCCGCCGATCTTGACCGGCTCTGCCTGGTCGAGGCGCAAGCCCTTCAAGCGCGCGAAGATCCTGGGCAGCGCCACATCGGCGACCATCGCCCGCGAGGCAAAGGCGCCGGCGCAATAATGCGGGCCGGCGCCGAACGCGATGCTTTTCGAGGTGTCGCGGGTGATGTCGAAACGATCGCCATCGCTAAAACACGCTTCGTCGCGATTGGCCGAGCCGAACATGAAGAACACGCGGTCTTCCGGCTCGAAATCGACGCCGCCATAGCTCCACTGCTTCGCCACCCGCCGCGGCGACATTCCGATCGGCGCGATCCAGCGCGCATATTCCTCGAACACGTCGATCCACTTCGCTTTGCCCTCGGCTACCCACGCGAGTTGCTCGGGATGGGTCAACAGCGCCCAGACCGAGCCTGAGATGGCGTCGCGCGGCTCGTTCTGGCCGCCCGAGATCGCGAGCTTGACGTTGGCGCGGATGCTGTCGATGTTCTGGCCGGCCGCCAGCAGCACGCTCAGAATCGAGGTGTTGGGATGTTTTGACACGACCGGGATCATGTCGTCGATCGCCGCATCGATCCCGGCGGTGGCGGCATGGCAGCGCGCCTCGACTGCCTTATTCCCGGTGTAATTGGCAATGCCGTCGATCATCGCCTGCGACCACGCGTCCATGTCCTCGAACCGCATGTTGGTCAGCCCGGTGATGTCCTTCAGGCATTCCGCTGACAGCGGCAGCGCCAGCGCTTTGCAGAGATCGGCGCGGCCTGCCGGCGCGAGCTCCTCGATGATGCGGTCGGCATGGGCCTGAAATTTCTTCAGCCAGGTGTCGCGCACGGCGCGCGGCGAAACCGATGGAAACATCGCGGCGCGTTCCGACATATGCGCCTCGCCATCCTTGCGCATCATGTTGTGGCCCATCAGGACGTTCATCAGCCCGGCCGGCTGATGCGAGGAGAATACGTCGATGCGCTTCTCCTGCGTGAAGATGTCGTCGCGGCGGGTGAAGATGGTCGAGCCTAGCTGCGGCACGAACGCGATCGGCGCGTGCTTTCGCATCTGGGCCAGATCAGGATAGGGATCGTCCCAAAATCGGGCAACGTCGATCTCGTAATGCGGGGCGTTGGACATCGGTGTCCCTCAGATCGTCCTGTAGCCGCCATCCACCATCACGATCGAGCCCGAGACGTAGGATGACAGGTCGGAGGCGAGGAAGATCGCCGGGCCGACAATGTCTTCAGGCTTGCCCGCGCGGCCGAGCGGGGTGTGGTCCATGAAAACCTGCACCAGCCCCGGATTGGCGGCGCGCACCTTCTCGTTCAGCGGCGTTTCGATAAAACCCGGGCCGATCGCGTTGACGCGCACGCCGTCCTTGCCGAGCTCGGCGGCGAGCGCCTTGGTGAAGCCGAGCACGCCGTGCTTTGAAGCCGTGTAGGCCGGCGAGCTCGGCGTCTTCAGATGCACGAAGGACTGGATCGAGCCGATATTGACGATGCGGCCCTTGTTGGCGCGCAGCGGCGGCAGGAAGGCATGCGTCACGTTGAAGACGCCGGTGAGGTTGATGGCGATGATGTCTTCCCAATCGCTGATCACGGCCTCCCGCGCGCCTAACATGCCGTTGCGGCGGGCAATACCCGCGTTGTTGACGAGGATCGAGACCTGTCCGACCTTATCCGCGATTTGCCTCGCGACCGCGACGCAGTCCTCGCGCCTGGTCACGTCGAGCGCAAAACTGTCCGCCTTGCCGCTGCCATCGCGGATTTCCTTTGCCACTTCGGATGCCGCTTTGTCGTTGACGTCGAGCAGCACGACGCGGGCGCCCTCACGGGCATAACCGGAAGCGATCGCGCGTCCGATGCCGGAAGCGGCTCCGGTGACGACGGCGATGTGATTTTGCAGGAGAGCCATGGGTGTTTCCTCCACATTTTGTTTTTGGGAATCCGGTCCGGCATTATGTCATGTGCTGACGGCTTCGTGAATGGCGCGGCAGTGGCGCACGATGTTGTCATGCGCGACCACGAATTGCTTGAGCGGCGTGTCGATGTCGTAGAAATAGATGTTGGCGACAAAACCGTAGATGCCGGCATCAATGCCGGTCGGCCGCTCGCCATGCACATAACCTTTCGGGGGAATGAGATCGGCAATCGCGGCGAGATCGGCGAGCCCGCGCGCCATTGCGGCGTCGGGTTCGTAGCGGCCGATGCCCTGGTAGTAGTAGCGCTGGGCATTGAACGCCTGCGCCTTGGCGAGGCCCTCTTCGGTCAGGCTCGGATGCTCGCGCTTGAGCGCATCGCGGAACGCGTGCCAGTAGCGCTCGTCCTTCCAGCGCGAATACGACATCACCCAATAGAGGTCGTCGAGCATGCGCGTGACCAGCAGGTTTTGGGTGCGCTGCGCCGGTGTCAGCGCCGCGTCGATGGTCAGGTGGTATTTCTCGGTGACATATTTAAGGATGGTCTCGCTGTCGCCAACCGTGTCGCTGCCGTCGACGATGTAGGGAAGCTGGCCGCGCGGCGCTTTCGAGGCGTCGAAGATATGCTCGTGCTGGAACGGCACGCCCGCAAGCTTGAGGAACGCGAATACCTTCAGGCCGTAGCCGTTGTTGTCGGCGACGCCGAACAGCGTGGGGTAGGAGTAAAGCGTGAGCATGCGAAGCTCCGGTTCGAGGCAGCTACAAAGACAGGTCAATTGAAGCAGCGGTGAGCCGCTGACATCGTTACTTCGCCAGCGACGCCACGCCCTCGATCTCGATCAGCATTTTCGGATCGGGCAGCGCCTGGACCACGCAGGTGGTGCGCGCGGGGTAGGGCGGAGGCCCGAAAGCTCCCGCATACAAGGCGTTCATCGCGGCGACGTCGGAGGCGCGGGTCAAGAGCACGTTGACCTTGACCAGATCGCGAAAGCCCGCGCCGGCTTCGTCGAGCACGCGCTTGATGTTCTTCACGACAAACCCGAACTGCGCCTCGAAGCCGTCCGGCAGCGCGCCCTTGTCATCAAAGCCGGGGATGCCCGAGATGAACAGCAAGTCGCCGACGCGTGTGGCGAACGAGAGCGGTGGTGATTTGATGCCGGCAGGCGGCGGGAAGTGCTGGATCGGGGGCATGGGTCACTCCTCATGGGAGTTTGGGAGGCGCGAGCTTGAGGATGACGCAATCTGCCCCTCCCGACTAGTCTATCTTGCGGGGGCGAGCGGCGCGGATCGCGTAGGGGGTCGCGAATACGCTTTTCCCATTCGGTCCATCGGCTACAATCGCAAACGCGCGACTCACTTTGCGCGGCAATGCTTGCTCACAAGAATCCCCAAGGAGACCGTATCAAATGAAGAAATCATCCGCCATTCGTGTTGCGCTTCTCGCGCTGACGGTTTTCGCTGGCACCGCGCTGTCCTCGGCCTGCCGTGCCGACGAGGGCTTTGTCTCGCTCACGATTTACAAGGCGGGGTGGATCATCGGCGGCTCGGGCGGTGGCGGCGTCCTGAACTTCCGCGGGCGGACTTATGCGCTGTCCACCGGCGGACTGGATTACGGCCTCGTGTTTGGCGGATCGAAGACGGTGCTGCGCGGCCGGGTGAGCAACATCTACCGGCCATCGGATGTCGCCGGCGTCTACGGCGCGGCAGGCGCCGGGCTCGCGGTCGGCGGCGGCGCCCGCGCGATCGTGCTGACCAACCAGAAGGGCGCGGTGCTGGAATTGTCCGGCCGCCAGGTGGGGCTGATGGCGAACGCGGACTTAAGCGGGCTCGCGATTACGTTGAGGTAGTAACGTAGCCCGCATGAGCGCAGCGACATGCGGGTTTGTGGCCCCCGGATATCGCTCCGCTCATCCGGGCTACGCTTGCTACGAGCTGTGAAGGATGGTGGGCAAGGCGCAAAGATCGCCTTTGCTCACCCTGCGTGCGCCCCTAGAGTGTGCAGTGGCGCTGCAGCCGCATCTTCTCCTGCACAGCCATCGCGGCAGCGAAGGTCGGAACGGGCTTGCTGACGACCTTGTACTCCGACGGCCATTGGATTGGCTTGTACCTCAGGTCCTCATTCCAGATCTGGCAGACGCCGGTATTGTCCCAGCGGATCACATAGTAGCCGGCTTGCGCGGGACTGACGACAGCAAGGCCCGAGACAGCGATGCCGACAGCGGCACAGAGGGCGGTAGCGTGACGCATGAAGAATCTCCTGGAGGAAAATATGCCCCAACCCCAGCGCGTCGTGCGCCGAGGCGGTGTCCATCTTTTGCGATGGGGCGGATAGGCAAGTCGTGCGGCAAAAGCGTGACGGATGCAAGTTGAAAGGCGGTGATTGCCGGCGGGCGTGCAAGCGGCTGTTGATTGCAGGTAATGGCGGGTTAGCGAACGCGTAACCCGCCATTACCACGGCGATGGGAGAAGATGGCGGTTACGCTGCGCTAATCCGCCCTTCGATATGACCGGGAGTGGAAGGCTCACAACACCCGATTGCTCTCCTTCACCTTCTCCGCATCGAGATAAAGGTCGCTGCCCATCTCCTTGAATTTTTGCGACATCTTCGCCATCCCATCCTCGATCGTGCCCGACATCGACATCCCCACCGAGTTCGGATCGTTCAGCGTCGCGGCGTAGTCCCGCACGTCCTGCGTGATCTTCATCGAGCAGAATTTGGGGCCGCACATCGAGCAGAAATGCGCCACCTTGTGCGCTTCCTTCGGCAGGGTCTCGTCGTGGAAGCTCTTTGCCGTCTCCGGGTCGAGGCCGAGATTGAACTGGTCGACCCAGCGGAAGTCGAACCGTGCCCGCGACAGAGCGTCGTCGCGCAGTTGCGCGGCCGGATGGCCCTTGGCCAAATCGCTCGCGTGCGCGGCGATCTTGTAGGTGATGACGCCGGTCTTGACGTCGTTGCGGTCGGGTAGGCCGAGATGCTCCTTTGGTGTGACATAACACAGCATCGCGCAGCCGAACCAGCCGATCATGGCCGCGCCAATGCCTGAAGTGATGTGGTCATAGCCGGGCGCGATGTCGGTGGTCAGCGGCCCCAAGGTATAGAACGGCGCCTCGCCGCACTCTTGGAGCTGCTTGTCCATGTTGATCTTGATCTTGTGCATCGGCACATGGCCGGGGCCTTCGATCATCACCTGGCAGCCCTTGTCCCATGCGATCTTGGTGAGTTCGCCGAGCGTCTCGAGTTCGGCGAATTGCGCGCGGTCGTTGGCGTCCGCGATCGAGCCCGGCCTTAAGCCGTCGCCGAGCGAGAACGACACGTCGTATTTGCGCATGAGGTCGCAGATCTCCTCGAAGTGGGTGTAGAGGAAACTCTCCTTGTGATGGGCCAGGCACCACTTCGCCATGATCGAGCCGCCGCGCGAGACGATGCCCGTGACGCGGTTGGCGGTGAGATGGATGTAGGGCAGCCGCACGCCGGCGTGGATCGTGAAATAATCGACGCCCTGTTCGCACTGCTCGATCAACGTGTCCTTGTAGAGCTCCCATGTCAGTTTGACCGGGTCGCCGTCGCATTTCTCCAAGGCCTGGTAGATCGGCACGGTGCCGATCGGGATCGGCGCGTTGCGCAGGATCCATTCGCGGGTGGTATGGATGTTGCGCCCGGTCGAAAGGTCCATCACGGTGTCGGCACCCCAGCGGATCGCCCACACCATCTTGTCGACTTCCTCCTCGACCGACGACGTGACGGCCGAGTTGCCGATATTGGCGTTGATCTTGGTTAGGAAGTTGCGACCGATGATCATCGGCTCGAGTTCGCCGTGGTTGATGTTGGAGGGAATGATGGCCCGTCCTCGCGCGATTTCGCTGCGCACAAACTCCGGCGTGATGAAGGCCGGGATTTCCGCGCCAAAGCTCTCGCCGTCGGCCAACGCCGCCTCCGCGCGCTCATGCTGCTGCTTGCGCCCCAAGTTTTCGCGCTCGGCGACATAGATCATCTCTTTGGTGATGATGCCGGCGCGGGCAAATTCCAGTTGCGTGATCTTGTGGCCGTCAAGCCCGCGCAGCGGCTTGTGATAGGCGGAAAACGCCTTGGCGGCCTTTTCGGGCGAGACGTTGCCGTTATCGACCGGCTTGACCGGGCGTCCCTCATATTCCTCGATGCCGCCGCGCTCCTTCACCCAGCGAAGCCGGTTGCGCGGCAGGCCGGCATTGACGTCGATCACAACGTCAGGATCAGTGTAGGGCCCGGAAGTGTCGTAGACGCAGAGATTGGGCTCGCCGGCACCTTCGCTCAGCATGATCTCGCGCAGCGGCACGCGCACATCGCCCGCTGCATCGGGCGTGACGAAAATCTTGCGCGAGGCGGGCAGCGGACCGGTAGTGACGGCCGGAAGCGTTGCGTCGGGATTGGAGCGGATGTTCATAATCTATCCTCCTTTGAATTTCTATCTATCGATGCCGTCATTGCGAGCCAACGGGTCGCGCGAATGCGCGCCCGATGACAGGCTCCGCGAAGCAATCCATAGCTGCCCCCAGGGTGGAGGCATGGATTGCTTCGTCGCTTGCGCTCCTCGCAATGACGGCGGTGGGTTTTCTTTGCTCATTTCAAGCGGCCTCCGCGTTCATTCCGAGCCACGCGCGTACCCGTGCGTCGGGATCGGCGTTCTGGGTGACATCGCTGACGACGGCGATGGAATCCGCGCCGGCGGCAAAGATCTCAGGCGCGCCCTCAAACTTGATGCCGCCGATCGCAACCAGCGGGATGTTGCCGACGCGTTTCTTCCATTCGGTGATCCTTGCAACGCCCTGCGGCGCGAAACGCATCGATTTCAGCGTGGTCGGAAAGATCGGCCCGAGGGCGACGTAGTCGGGCTTGGCGCGCAGCGCGGTCGCCAGTTCTTCGTCGTCATGCGTGGAAAGCCCAAGCGTCAGGCCGGCGTCGCGGATCGCCTTGAGATCGGCATCGGCCAAATCCTCCTGGCCGAGGTGCAGATGTTTGGCGCCAGCCTCGATCGCCGCGCGCCAGTAGTCATTGACGACGAGTTTTGTCGGCGTGCCCTTGATGACAGCGAGTGCGTCGCGAACGATCTCCAGCGCCTCGGCGTCCTTGAGATTCTTGGCGCGCAGCTGCACCGTACCGACGCCAAGCAATGCAAGGCGCGCGACCCAGGCGACGCTGTCTACGACGGGATAAAAGCGGTCAGGATACGCAATCATGATACGGCGTGCCAGAATGGGGTCCCGACGACGGGAGTGGAAGGAGAAGCGAAATCGCGGGCTTCCATCAGCCCGGCCTCATAAGCCAAGCGTCCGGCCTCGACGCCGGCGCGGAACGCGCCCGCCATCGCCACGGGATCGGCGGCTTTGGCGATCGCCGTATTCAAAAGCACCGCGTCGTAGCCGAGTTCCAACGCCTGCGCCGCGTGCGATGGCGCGCCGAGGCCGGCATCGACCACCAGCGTCACGTCGCTCAGGCGGTCGCGCAACAGTTTCAGCGCGTCGCGGTTGATGATGCCCTTCGCGCTGCCGATCGGCGCCGCCCACGGCATCACCACCTTGCAGCCGGCATCGACCAGCCGCATCGCTACGCTCAAATCTTCCGTGCAATAGGGGAACACGTCGAAGCCGTCCTTGATCAGGATATCGGCGGCTTCGACCAGGCCGACCACGTCGGGCTGCAGCGTGTCGTTGTCGGCGATCACCTCCAACTTGATCCAGGAGGTCGCAAACAATTCACGCGCGAGCTTTGCGGTGGTCACGGCCTCGCGCACGGTGCGGCAGCCGGCGGTGTTCGGCAGCACGGTCACATCGAGTTCGCGGATCAGCGACCAGAACGCATCGCCGGTCTTGCCCCCGGCGGCCTCCCGCCGCAGCGACACCGTGACGATCTGCGCGCCCGATGTCCGGATTGCCCCCTGCATGATCGCCGGCGAGGGATACAGCGCACTGCCGATCAGGAGGCGGGAAGAAAATTCGCGGCCGTAGAAGTTCAGCATCGCGTCAACATCCCATGCTCGGTATTTCCGCATCCCGTACTCGTCATCCCCGCGAAAGCGGGGATCCAGTATTCCAGAGGCGACTGAGCGTTATCGACAGGGCGCGGCGTACTGGGTCGCCCGGTCAAGCCGGGCGATGACAGCCGAATATGAGATGACAGCTGAATATGAGGCGTGCGCGCGCTCATCTCAATCAACCTCCCTGCCTCGGCGTGATGATCTCGATCTCGTCGCCATTCTTCAGTGGCGTCGCCGCCCAGCGGCTCTTGGGCAGCACGTCGTAATTCAGCGCGATCGCGAAATGCGTGCCCTCATATTCGAGCTCGCTCAACAGCGCATCGACCCGCGATGCGCTGATCTCCCGCGGCTCGCCATTGACGATCACGCGCATTGCATCACCTCGTTGTCGATCACGCCGCGCTCGACGTAGCCGAGCACCAGCTCCGCCAGCGCGGGCGCCAGCAGGAAGCCGTGGCGATAGAGCCCGTTCACCGCGATCTTTTCCTTGTCGATCGCGATGCGCGGCAGATTGTCGGGAAAGGCCGGACGCAGTCCGGAGCCGAATTCGACGATGCGCGCTTCGGCAAAGGCCGGATGCACCGCATAGGCCGCGCCCAATAATTCCAGCGCCGAGCGGACGCTGACGCCGCTATCTTGCGCCTCGATCGAGGTCGCCCCCAGCATGAAGCGGCCGTCGCCGCGCGGGATCACATAGAGCGGCCAGCGCGGATGGATCAGCCGCACCGGGCGCGACAGTTCGACCTCATCGGTCTCGACGACGATCATCTCCCCCTTGACGCCGCGCAAGCTTGGCTGGGTATCGCGCGCGGCACGGCCGCGGCAATCGATCACGGTGCCCTCGAGATCATCGGCCTTGGCCTCGCTGTTGAATTGAATGGTGCTGCCGGCGGCCGCGATCCGCGCATGCAATTGCGGCAACACGCGCCGCGGCTCGACATGGCCCTCGTCCGCGTAGAACAGGCCGTCGCGGAAGCGGCCTTCCAGCGAAGGCTCGAGTTCACCCAAAGCCCGTGCATCGAGCCGCCGATGGCCGGTGGTGCGCCTGGCAAACCGCTCGAAGTCGCTGCGGTCGCGCGCATGCGCCACGACCAGCGAGCCGTTCATCGGAGTTTCCGGGAAATGCCGACGCCAGAGATCGAGCGAGCGGATGCCGAGCCGGCTGATCACGGGCTCGGAAGTCTCGGCCTCGCACCAGGGCGCGAGCATGCCGCCGGCCCAGTGACTGGTGGACTGCCGCATCGCGGTGTCGCTGCGCTCATGCACGGTCACGGGATGGCCGGCCTGCGCCAGCAGCAACGCGTTCCAGGCGCCGGCGATGCCTGCGCCGATGATGGAAATGGGGGAATCCCCACGCGGTCCTAAACTTTGGTACATCCCTGTCCCTTCGCCGGCATGACCCGGATCAGGTTCAAAGGGTCACCGCGGTCTCAAACCCTCAAGAAACGGGTCCAAGCTTGCGGTATCTCAGCTCCTCGTCGGAGCTCCCCTCGGAACAGGGCTAATGTAGGCCTATCACGTGAGGTGTCAACGCACCCCACCTCGTCATTGCTGGGCATGGCCGTGCGGACGGCGTCGCTTCCGCTCGCCCATGTCCCGGGCCATCCACGTCTTGGCGCTGCTGCGGACAAAAATTGCCCGGTACAAGGCCGGGCATGACCGCTAGTTCCGGGGGACCAGCGCGTTGGCGTCGGTGAGATTTTTCGCCTGCCGCTGGTGCTTGGCGGCATAATAATAGCCGCTCGCATAATAATGCATAGCGCGCGCATGATCGCCATGTGCAGCGCGGTAGGCGCCGGCGAGGTATTTGACCCCGTAGGTAAGGTTGGTGTTGGGGTCGCGCAGCCCTACGGCGTCGCCGGTGTAGCCGAGGCCGCGGGCAGTCGCGAGCTTGATCTGCATCAGCCCAATGCAGCCGCAGCGTCCGACCAGATGCGGTTGATAGCGGCTTTCTCGCAGGATCACGCGATGAACCAGGGCCGGCGGCACGCCATTGGCCTGGGCGTGGGTTGCGACCAAGGCTTCATATTCGCCGGCACCACCAGCTTGCGCGGTTTGTGCAAACGGCAGCACTGCCATGGTTATCAGCCACGCAAGCCATAGTGAACGCTTCATCGGGATCGCCCTCACAAGTCGCGCAATCCGCGCGGATTTAGGGGTTTTATGTCCCTGATTTGAGCGCGGATGTGGCCAAAAACGGGCTTTATCGGGCGCTGCGCCCGCAATCCACCGGCCGGATTTACCTGGAATTATGCCTTGGCGTGCTTCGATCCCTTGGTTCCAAACCGGTAGGGATTGGGTCCCGGAAATGACGATATCCGTCGTGCATGCCGACGTCGCGGCAAGCCCCATGCGAGGGCTTTTGCCGCTATGGGTCGGCATCGGTGTCTATACGCTGTTCCTGCTCGCCGGAAACCGGCTGCTGATCGATCCCGATACGATGTGGCAGGTCACGCTCGGGCAATGGATTCTCGACCATCGCGCGGTGCCCGAGACCGACGTCTATTCCTTCACCATGCGCGGCGAGAGCTGGATTTCGACGCAATGGTTGGCGCAGGCGATTTACGCCGAGGCCTACGCCATTTCGGGCTGGAGCGGACCCGTGGTCGTGGCGGCCTTGGCGATTGCGGCGACGTTTGGGCTGCTCGCAAGGTTCCTAAGCCGGCGTCTGAGCGAAAGCGCCACCCTGGTGTTCATCACCGCGGCGCTGGCGCTGACCATGCCGCATCTGTTGGCGCGGCCGCACGTGCTGGCCATGCCGGTTATGGTCGCCTGGTTCGCAGGCCTGATCGCAGCCGCCGACCGGCACGACGCGCCCTCGTACTGGCTAGTGCCCTTGATGGCGCTATGGGCCAATCTGCATGGCGGCTTCGTCTTCGGCCTGGTGCTGATCGCCCCGGTCGCGCTCGATGCGCTCTTGGGCGCGCAAGCCGCCCAACGGAAACAGCTAGCGTTGCGCTGGGCGGCGTTCGCGCTGGCGGCGCTGCTCGCAAGCTGCGCCACGCCGTACGGGTGGAATTCCCTGTTGGCCTCGCAGAAGATCCTGGCGCTCGGCAATGCGCTGCCGCTGATCATGGAATGGAAGCCCGCGGATTTTGGCGGCATCGGCCCGTTCGAGATTTGCCTGCTGCTCGGAATTGGGCTCGCGCTTTACCGCGGCGTCACGCTGCCATTGATGCGCATCGTGCTGCTGCTCGGCTTGCTGCACATGGCACTGGCCCAGGGCCGCGCCGCTGAAATCCTGGCGCTGCTCGGACCGCTCGTGCTGGCCGCGCCCCTGGCGAGGCAGATCGGGGTTGCAGCATCGTCGCCTTCGACCGCGGCGGTCCCAGCGCGCGGCGCGTTGCTCGGCGGCGTCACCGTGGCGCTGGTGGCGGCAACCTTTGCCTATGCGTCGGTACATCGCTTCGAGCCGCATATGCGGGGCTCGCCGGTCGCGGCCGTTGCCAAGCTCAAGACGCTCAATTTGACGCGGGTGTTCAACGACTATGATTTCGGCGGCTATCTGATCTATGCCGGCGTCCCGACCTTCATCGATGGCCGTACTGAGCTGTACGGCGAGAAATTCTTCGTCGATCATAACGCCGCATCCGGATTGATGGAGCCGGAAAACCTGTTCCGCCTCCTGGACGAGTACAAGATCGAGGCCACCTTGATGCGCACGCAAAGCGCTGCGACCAAATTGCTCGATCACATCGACGGCTGGCAGAAAATCTATTCCGACGACATCGCGACGATCCACTTGCGCAAGCCGGACGCGGTGCACACGAACGACCCGGCAGTCGCTGCGAAAACGAAATAAAATTTTTGGTATCTCCAGCACGCCGAAGCAATATTGCCGTCTTATTGTCTCAATGCTGTCCTAAAAATTCCAGCGACGGGCCGCGCTGCTGGCTGGTCCGGCAGCAAGCCTGTCCAATTCGCAAAACAGATATAAAGAGTAAAAGGGAAACGCGCCATGGCGAAACAAGCCCTCGGCAATTTGCCCCGACATAATCCCTGCGCTCAATGCGGCAAACCGATCGTCGCGCCTGACTGGGTTGAAAGCAGTCCTGGCCGTACGTCCTATCTGTGGTGTTGCGAGGCCTGCGGCTACCGCTTCGAGGCGGTGGCGTATTTCGCGGAATCCAAATCCGAGCCCGAACCGATCGCGGCCTGACGGCCGCCGCCGCGTCAGGCGGCGGAACGCCGGCTCTGCTGGCGAAGCGGAATTTGGATCCGAACCACAAGTCCATGTGGCTGCCGGTCATGAAGCGTCAGCGCGCCGCCATGCGCCAACGCAATGGCGCGTGCGATGGAAAGGCCGAGACCGAATCCTGCGGCTTCATCCATGTTGCGGGCGTCGTCGCCGCGCACGAACGGTTCCAGCATCTCGCCCTTGTCGGCGTCTGAAATGCCGGGACCGTTGTCCTCGACATCGATGGTCGCGCTGTCCGGCGACATGTTGAGGCGCACCGTGGCTTGCCCGCCGAACCTGATCGCATTGTCCACGAGGTTGCTGACGCTGCGGTGGAGGTCGTTGGGTCGCGCGGTCGCCATCGCATGGGCGGGACCGACATAATTGACCTTGTGTCCCATGTCGATGAATTGATCGGTGACAAGCTGCAGCGTGCTTGCGATATCGATCAGCGTCATGGGTTCAAGCTTGCGGCCGTTACGCAGGAAGGAAAGCACGGACTCCAGCATCGATCGCATCTGCTCGAGATCGCCCAGCATCCGGTTGCGATGCAGCTCGTCCTCGATAAATTCGGAGCGCAGGCGCATTCGCGTGATCGGTGTGCGCAGGTCGTGACTGATCGCG
>VAZV01000178.1 GCA_005884765.1 Alphaproteobacteria bacterium | reverse complement strand
ATCACCACAGCCATGAACAGCAGGCCGACGACGATGAGATGGTTCGCCGTCATCGAACCAACGACGGATTTGAGCACGGTGAGGATGACGCCGCCGTAGAGCGCCCCCGCCAGCGTGCCGACACCGCCGATCACCACGGTGATGACGGCATTGCCTGACGTCGAGAAGAACAACAGCTCAGGCGACACGAAACCGCGCAGCATCGGATACAGTGCGCCGGACAATGCCGCCACCACTGCCGCGATGACATAGGCCGTCAGCCGCGCATTGCGCGTCGAATACCCCAGGAACGGCACTCTACGCTCGTTGGCGCGCATCGCGACCAAAACCCGTCCGAATGGCGTATCGAGCAGGTAGGAACTGACGGCATAAAGCATGACGATCACGCCGAGCGTCACCAGCAGGAAGCCGGCCGGCGCGTTCGACATCACGGTCACGACGCCGAAGTCGATCGGCACGATCGGCATCCCAATCAGGCCATCGGAGGCACCAAGTGCGCGGGTGTTGTAGATGGCTTTGGCGACGACCTGCGCCAATCCGAACGTGACAAGAGCAAAATAGACGCCGCGGACCCGGTTTGCGATCAGGCCGGCCACGATACCGACGACAAGGGAGATCAGCAATGCGGCGGCCATCGCTGCCCAGAACGACGGAACCTGTTTCAGCACCAAGGCGGAGACGTAGGCGCCAAGACCAAAATACAGTGCCTGACCCAGCGACAGCAGGCCGGTATAGCCGAGCAGAATATCGACCGAGAGCGCAAGCCCGGCGAAAATCAACGCCTCGGTCGCGAGGCGGAGAAAAAACGTATCGCCCATCGCGGTGCCGATGGCCGCAAAGATCACCCCGCCAACAACAAAGAGCAAGACAAGAATATGGCTGGCCCGCATAGCGATGCCGAGCCGATCGACGAACGGCCGCGTTTTCACCTGAGCCACGGTGTCGTCATGCATGGCCAAGCCGTCCGAATAGGCCTTGCGGCCTGACGACGAGGACAAGAACCATGATCCCGAACACGATCGGATCACTCCACACTGGCGAGACGATCAGGCTCGACAGCACCTGCACCTGGGTAATCAGGAGACCGGCGACGACAGCGCCGGCAATCGAGCCCATGCCGCCGACGATCACCACCGTGAATGCCAGAAAAATGAAATCGCGTCCCATGGTCGGAAACACCGAATAGATCGGCGCCAGCAGCACACCCGCAAGACCGGCGAGCGCGACACCAAATGCGAAGGTGCCGGCAAAAACCTGCTTCACGGGCACCCCGAGCGACGCCGCCATGTTTCGGTCGAACGCGGCCGCACGCACAAAGGCGCCGAGCCTCGTCTTGTTGACGACGATCGCCACCGCAGCAACGATGGCCGCACCAATGACAATCAGGAACAAGCGATAGGTCGGCAATATGACGCCCATGACCTCGACCGCTCCGGAAATCGGCGTCGGCGGCCGCTGGGTGTTGGGCCCGAATACAATCTTCAGCGCCTCTTCGATGACAAGGCCGAGACCGAATGTGAGAAGCAGCGTGGTCACATGACGATCGGGTGCATTGAACACCCGCTGGATCAAGCCGCGCTCCACCGCATAGCCGACCGGAACCATGATGAGCGGCACCATGACAAGAAGCAGCCAGAAGCTGACCCCGGACGCACCAAGCGCCAATGCGACATAGGCACCCACGGCGTAGAACTCGCCGTGGGCCATATTGATGACGTCGAGCAGGCCGAAGATGATGGTGAGACCGAGCGCCACAAGTACGACGGCAACGCCGAGCGCCAGCCCCGTAATCATCTGCGGCGCGAGGACGAACTGGATATATTCAAGCAATCCGGCCATCGGGCATCACGGTTGCAGTGGATTGTTCCGGCCGCCTGCGCTCTCCGCACCCTACAAAGCGGGAAGCGGCCGGTTGGATTTTTATCAAAAGCGCTTGCAATCGTCGGCGCCGATCGCTTCTTCGCCGCTGATATCACCGACGATCTTGAACTGTCCATTCGTCACCCGGACAACATACATCGGCTGAATGGCCTGATGATCGCCTGCCCGCATTGTCTTCTTGCCTTGCGGGGTCATCCATTCCAGGCCACGCATGGCCTCCCGCACCTTGTCGGTCTCGGTAGATTTGGCCTTCTCGACGGCGGCCTTGTAGAAATAGATCAGACCGTAGCTGTCGGCGCCGTAGAGATCAGGATCGGCCTTGTTCGCCGCCTTGAAGGCCTCAACGAACTTCTTGTTCTCGGCAGTTTCGATCTGCGTCGAATAGCCGACACCGGTTCCGAACCCTTCCGCGGCGGCACCGATCGCACTGATGTTTTGCGACGTTACCGTGCCTGAAGCGCCAACGATGAGAAGATTCTTCGCGAGGCCGAAATCCTCCATTTGCGTCAACAGCCTGACGGTATCGTTGCCGGCCACCGACGTGCAAAGCACTTCCGGCTTGGCCTGACGGAGCTGACCGAAATATTGCGTGTAGTCCTTGCTATCGAGCGGCGCAAATACCTCGCCCACCGACTCATCGCCCAGTCCTTCCACCGTCTTTTTGAATGTCGCGACCGTCGAGCGCCCCATTTCATAGTCGGGCCCAAGGAAGAATACTTTCGCCTTCGGCTTCTGCTTTACCACCCAGGCTGCGAGAGCCGCCGATTGCTGCCCTGCCCGCGCATTGACCCGAAAAACGTTAGGTGAACATTTGTCGCCGGTGATGGAGTCGGCAAAGGACACCGTCGTCGCGACCAGCTTGCCGGCGCGCTCCGCGGTTTGCCCAACGGCAAGGGTCGAGCCCGAATTTACGGTACCGGTGAGAAAATCGACCTTCTGCACCTCGAACAGCTTCTCCGCCTTCTGCACGGCGACCGAGGGATTGGCCTCCTCGTCTTCAAATGTCAATTCGACCTGGCGTCCCATGATGCCGCCGGCGGCATTGACCTCCTTGGTCGCCAGTTCGAGTCCCCACTTCACCTGCTGGCCGATCGGCGTGTAGGTTCCGGAAAGCGGCGTCACAACGCCGATCTTGATGGAATCCGCGGCCGCCGCCGGCACGGTCAGCGCGGTGGCGGCGAACATGCTCGTCAGTATGAAGGCTGTTCTGGTCATGGCCTTTGTCCCCCCTGGATGAATATCGGTTCGTTAACTCGGAACTGTCGTTGCCTCTCCCCGGAAGGCGAGAGAGCAAAGCCTCACAATCCTTTGAAGTGTGGCGGACGCTTGCTGTTGAAGGCTTCGACGCCTTCCTTGAAGTCTTCGGACTGCCGAAGACGGCTGTAACAATGGCCTTCGAGTTCGATGGCGATTGCCAGGGTGGAGTCTTCTGTATCGTTCAGCAGCTTCTTCGCGGTGCGCTGTGCGAGCGGCGAGAACATGCGCAGCTCATCGACCAGCGCGTCGGTTGCCTTCTCGAGATCCGCATCCGGGACACACTCCGTGGCAATCCCCCAATCATAGGCCTGCCTGGCCGGAATCCGCTTCGAGCGCATCACGATATCCTTGGTGCGGGTAATGCCGATCATTTTTTGCAAACGTGCCGACCCACCCGACCCCGGAATTTGTCCGAGCTTCTGCTCGGGGAGCGCGTAGAACGCCGTCTCCGAGGCGATACGGAAATCGCAAGCCAGCGAAACTTCGAAGCCGACACCAAAACAATAGCCGCGATTGGCAACGACCACCGGCTTGCTGCAACGCGCCGGCGCGGCAATGTTCCACGCCAGTTTGGAAACATGCTCGGGCGTGGCTTCCATGAAGCCGCCGATGTTGCCGCCGCTGGAAAAATGCTGGCCGATTGCGCGGACCACGATAATGCGAACACGCCCGTCCTCGTCGAGCGTCTCGAACACCAGGCGCAGTTGATCGCGCTGCGGCATGGCCACGATATTGTAAGGCGGCCGATCGAGGATGATATCGGCGCGTTCATGCGCCTCGTCGATTTCGACGCGGAAGCCATCGAGCTTGGCGAGGCGGGGATCGATAAAGGCATAGGAGAGGGACATCGGCTTTTTTCCTTGCGGTTTTAGTTTTGGCTGTGATTTGAGGGCGGCTGTTGCTCGGCGTCGTATTCGCCGGACACCAGCAGGCGGCGCAGCAGCTTGCCCACTGGCGATTTCGGAATTGCGTCGACAAAAACGAAGCGACGCGGTCGCTTGAAATTCGCAAGGCCGGAGGTTCGGCAAAATTGATCCAGCTCGGGGGCTTCAACCGCCGACGTGCGCTTGACGAAGGCGGTGACGACCTTGCCCCACCGCGCGTCGGGCAGGCCGACCACCGCGACCTCCGAGATCGCCGGGTGCAACGACAGGCAGCTTTCAATTTCCACGGGCGATACGTTTTCACCGCCGGTGATGATCATGTCATCGACCCGCCCGGTGACGAACAGATCGCCGTCGTCATCGACAAAGCCGGTGTCGCCGGTGAAATACCAGCCGTCGTGCAGCGATTTGGCATCGGCGTCGGGACGCTGCCAATAACCCTCGAAGGCTTCCTCGCTGCCGAGCAGTGCGATGATCTCGCCCTCTTCTCCGGAAGCCGCGATCTCGATCGCTGACCTGCTGCCGAGCTTGACCACGCGGATCAACTGGTTGATGCCGGCCCGGCCCGCCGAACCGGGCTTAGCGGCGGCCTTCTGATCAACCGTGAAGGTATAGATTTCCGAACTGCCGTAGTGGTTGACGAACAGCTCCGGCTTGAAAGCCTCATCGAGCTTCCTGAGCAACCCATCGGTCATCGGCGCCCCGGCAAAGCCCAGCTTGCGGACGCTCGATACGTCGGCTTGTTCGAATTGAGGGTGATGAACGAGATCATGATAGAGCGTCGGAACCAGATAAAGGTTGGTTATTCGCTCTCTCGCGATAGCCGATAGAGCCTGGGCAGCGTCGTATCGCGGCAGGCAGACAAACGTGCCGCCGATCAGCGACATCGCAATCAGCGAACGTACACCCATGGTGTGATAGAGCGGCATCACTCCGAGGGTGCGCTCGCCACGGCCATACATGTTCTGAGCGACGTGCGCCACGCCGGCGGCACGTTCCGCGCAGTGGCGGCGGGGCACGCCTTTCGGTCTCGACGCGGTGCCCGACGTGTAGAGCATGATTGACCACGCATCGGCCGAAACGCATGGCGCGGCGTCGTCGGCCTGCCCGTCGATCATCTGCGCGAAGGAAACGGCCTTGTCATCGCGAGAGACCCCGACCGCGATGCGGCATAGCCCGCGCGCAATCGTCGAGGCTTCCACGGCTTCCGCCGAGATGTCCTGGTAGACGATCGTGCGGGCCTGGGAGTCCGACAGATAAAAATCGATTTCATCCGCTTTGGCCCGCCAATTGACCGGTGTAATCACCAACCCAGCGAACTGGCACGCCCAGTGCAACGTGGCCGCCTCCCAGCGGTTCTGCAACGACGTGAGAATGTGATCGCCGGGCTTCAGCCCAAGCTGACCGAACGCAACAACCAGTGCGGATATCTTGTCGTACCATTCACGATAGGTAAGACGCTTGTCTCCATCGATGATCGCGAGCGCGCGCGGATCCCTGACCACGCTTGCGAGCAGACTGGTGCCAAGATCAAACATGATGGCTTTGCACCGCCGGTTGTCTCGATGCCAACTCGGCAGCCGCCTCCAATGCGGCGCGAACGATAGGCGTATAGCCCGTGCAGCGACAAAGATGACCGCTGAGCAAGTCGCGGATTTGGTCTTCCGCCGGGGTTGGGACCTCGCGCAGGAATGCATCCAGCGACATCAGGATGCCTGCCGTGCAGAAGCCGCATTGCAAGGCATGATTGCGCCGGAACGCGGCCTGCAGGATCGACAACCTATCCGGCGCCGTCGCGAGGCCTTCGACGGTGCGAACATCGCATCCTTCGATCTGGACGGCGAGCGTCAGGCACGCGCGTGTCAGCATGCCGTCGACGGTGACCGTGCATGCGCCGCAGACGCCGTGTTCGCAGCCGACATGGGTTCCGGTCGCACCGATTTCATGACGCAGGAAATCGGTCAGCAGCACGCGCGGCTCGGCATCGCCTTCGACCGAATGGCCGTTCAGCGAGAAGCCGACCCGATGCCGCTGGCTGGAATTCAGGAGTGGCATTGCACAGCCTCCTCGATCACGGCGCGGCCTACCCGGCGCACCAGTTCGCGGCGATAACGTGCAGTGGCATGGACATCCTGACGCGCATCGAGCTCATAGGCAAACCTATTCAAGGCATCGTCAAGCGCACTACCCGAGAGGCCAGGCCAATCACGGACTTCCGGTCTGTCGGCGACGCCGCCCACCGCAAGGCGGATGCCCTTGCTACTGACGATCGCCGCGCAGGCAACGATGGCGAAGTCGCCGTGCCGGCGTGCGATCTCGCGAAATCCATAGCCGTGCTCCGCGACAACCGGAAACGATACCGCCTCGATCATCTCTTCGTCGGCGCGCGCGGTGTTCATCATGCCCGTGATGTAGTCGGCGGCTCGAACGCGACGCCGCTTTTTCAGACTGCGTAGATGCACCGACCCGCTAAGCGCGACCAGCGACAGCGGCATTTCCGCGCTGGGGTCGGCATGGGCAATTGACCCGCAAATGGTGCCGCGGCTGCGGGTCTGGACGTGCCCGGTCCACGGCAGCGCGAGTGCTACCAGCGGCAGCTTGGCTTTAAGCTTGTCCCATCCCAGCAGTTTCGCCTGACGCACTGCCGCTCCGACGACAATTTCGCCCTCGATCTCTTCAATACGATCGAGCGAGCCGATGCGCATAATATCGACCAGCAGTTTCGGCCGGGCCAACCGCATGTTGAGCATCGCCATAAAGGATTGACCGCCGGCAAGAATGCGCGCATCGGCCCCCTCTTTGGCAAGAACTTCGAGTGCTTCTTCGGCAGAAGAGGCTCGGACATAATCGAAGGCAGCGGGTTTCATTGCCGCCTCCTGACCAGATTTCGCAGCTTCGAAAGAAGACCGCCGGATGGCTCGTTGCCGCCGCCGGCATGGCGCGCGAGACTTGCGAAGAACTGGGCGATGACGACGCGCGCGGCGCCGTCCAGCAGCCGGCCGCCGATGCCGGCAACCTTGCCGCCGATGGCCGCATCGTATTTGTAATCGAGCGTTGTGCCGCCATCCCGGTCAGGCGTCAGAATAATGCGCCCCTGACCGCTACCAAACCCGAGGACTCCCTCAGCGAAGCCTGCCAGGGTTACCGCATGCGGCGGTTCGAGGTCCGACAGCTTGACCTCGGCGCGATAGGGTCCTTTGACCGGGCCGATGCCAATCGTGACATCGGCACGGAAATGGGTGTCGGAGATTTTTTCCACGCTATGACAGCCGGGGATCACAGTCTGCAACGTGTTCGGATCGAGCAACATCGCCCACACCGCGGCAGGGGCCGCATCGATGCGTTCGCGACCCTCGCCATGCAGGTTGCGCTCGCCGGACTTCGCGGCGGGCGGCGGCGATATGCGCATGCTTGCGGGCGCGGCGATCTCCTCACCATGAATAAACGCGGCGAGCTTCGCCGGGACCAGCGGCAGCTCAATATCCTTCTCACCCAGCGCATCGGCGACTGCATTCGCGATACAGACCGGCGTCGACATGCAGTTGCCTTCGCCGACGCCCTTTGCCCCCAGCGGGGTAAACGGAGAGAGAGTTTCCATGTGAACGATGATCGGTTCAGGGATTTCGGTTGCGGTCGGCACCAGATAGTCGGCAAACGTGCCGCTCAGAAAACTGCCGTCCGGCGCATAGCAGAACTCTTCGAGCAACGCCGCCCCGAGACCCTGACCGAAGCCGCCGCGAATCTGGCCTTCGACCATGGCCGGGTGAAGAATTTTCCCGCAATCGTGCATCGTCACATAACGGTCGATGCGCGCAGCACCGGTGATGCGGTCAACTTCCACCCCGCAGAAATCGAATATGAAGCCGTGGCACAATGACGAATTGATATGGTCTTCGTCGTCGGGCGGCGTTAACTGCGGCGGCGTCCAAAACGCCGTTTCACGAATGGTCTGGCCGACATCGTCCGGCAGCGAACCAGGCGACCAGTGGCTGAGAGCCGCCACGCGCGAAAATGACAGCGAATTATCGGGATTGGTTGCGGAGCCGACGCGACCTTTCCTGAACACAATGTCGCTGACATCGATGTTCAACTGACTAGCCGCAGTACGCGCGAGACGCGCAGCAAGCCGATCGGCCGCGATCTTGGTGGTGCCCGCGACCGCGGCGGCGAAACGGCTGGCGTAGTTTCCGGAGGCTATCGACCACGCATCCTTCGCGGTATCGACCTCGGTGTTGACGCGCACTTCTGCGGGCGCAATGCCGAAGATGTCGGCGATCACCTGGGAGATTACCGTGCGATGGCCCTGTCCTTGCGGTACCGAGGCGACATGCACCGATACGGCGCCAACCGGATCGATTGCGACGGTAGCAGTTGCCTGCGCTCCGTTCTTAGGACCTGCCTTGCGCCGTTCGGCCGGCGTCAACACCGTGGTGATATAGCCCATGTTTGACACACTGGGCTCGACCACGGCCGCGTAGCCTATTCCATAAAGCCGTCCTTGCGCCCGCGCGGCATCGCGGCGTCGCTTCAGCTCATCAAGACCGCCCTCGCCGGCGCCAAGATCGATTCCGGCGGAATAGTCGCCGGAATCGAGCAGCGCGCCGGAGGCCGTGCGATACGGGAAGGCGTCTGATGGAACGAGGTTGCGCCTGATGACATCGAGCGGATCAAGTCCGAGTTCGACCGCGATGCGCTGGACGAGCCGCTCGAGCGCGAAATAGACCTGTGGGCCGCCAAACCCGCGATTGAGGCCCGTCGGGGTCTTGTTGGTTACCACCACACGGTTTCGAACCGCGAGATGGCGTATGTCGTATGCCCCGGTGAGATTGCCGTGCATCCTGTAGAGCGTTGCCGGTTCCGGTGCTCGCAAATGGGCGCCGCAATCCTCTATTTGATCCCAGTCGAGCGCGCGAATTTGGCCGTTGGAATCGACGGCCGCGGACAGAGTGGTCGCGCGATTGGTAGCCGAGGTCGACGCCGACAGATGCTCGAGCCGGTCTTCAATCCACTTCACGGGGCGACCGGCCATCCGCGCAGCGGCGGCGATCAGGACGATATATGGAAACACGCCTTGCTTAACGCCGAAGCTGCCACCGGAGTCCGGCGGCGTGCGCAGGCGCAGCCGATTGCCCGGCACCTTCAACGCACGCGAGATCACCGCATGAATGCTGAAAGGTCCCTGGAAGTTCGCGAGGATGTCGAATGCGTCGTCGCTCGGGCTATAGGCCGCGACCACCCCGTACGTCTCAATCGGCGTGCAGGAATTACGGGGATAGCGGATGTCGATCGAGACCCGATGCACTGCACCGGCAAAGGCAGCCTCAGGATCGCCATAGCGAAAATGCCGGTCGCTCGCGATGTTGCCTGGAAATCCGTCATGGAGCAGCGGCGCCAACGGCGCGATGGAGCTGAGCGGATCGACGGCGGCGGGACGGACGGCGTAGCGCACATCGATCAGATCAACAGCGTCTTCGGCCTTGTAGCGATCCGATGCGACGACGACAGCGACCGGTTCGCCGACATAGCGTACGCGACCCACAGCAATCGGCCAGCATTCCACCGGCGCCTTGACGCCGACCACGAGACTGGCGGTGCATGCCTTGATCTCGGCGCCGGTCAGAATGGCGAAAACGCCAGGAACGCTTCGCGCCGTCACCGTATCGATCGACAGCACGTCGGCATGCGCGTGAGGCGACCGCAGGATCGCGGCGTGGAGCGTGCCGGTATCGACGCCGAGATCATCGATAAAACGGCCACGGCCCGTCAGCAGCGCGCCGTCTTCCACGCGTTCGATCGAGCGGCCGACCCAGGGGCCCTCCGGCGATGGCTTTGCGTACGATGTGGCGGCCGATTTCTGCATTCCGATCCTCGCGACCGCGTTCTTCGGGACGCGTTTCGGGGGATTGTTCAGGGATATCGCCGAGAACGGCGATACCGCCCGCTCTCAAAACTTACCAATAAGTCTCATTTCACATGCTGCGTCGCAGCAGCTCAGCTGGCAAGGCGCGAAACGGCACGGAATTCACGCGGGCTGACCCCAGTGTGATTGCGAAAAAACCTCGTGAAATGGGCGGGTACGTCGAACCCGAGCCGGGTTCCGATCTCGGCCACGTTGATGTTGTCGTTCACGACTGCTTCGACCGCACCCTCCAGGCGCATGACGTTGAGATAGACCCGGGGCGGTACGCCGATCGAGGATTCAAACAGGCGAAAGAAATGAGCTCGCGACAGTCCGGCCTCCCTCGCAAGGACAGCGACGTCCACGTTGCGGGAGACGTCGGTCCGAATCTTCTCCGCCACGCGGCGGATCCGCCAATCGAAACGCCGCGCGGCATTGATCGCTCTTACCGATGAGGGAAAGCTGCGCCATGGCGTAAACCGTTCGATCACCGCAATCATCAGATCCGACAGCAATGCTTCGTGCTCGCGACGGCAATCGGGCCGCGCCATCATGTCAGTGGCAAGGTCTCGCGTTAATTGACGGATACGCGGCGATATCTCGCCGCAGGGCTTCGCAAAAAATCCGGGGGCGCCACTTGCGGCCCACGCCGGACGGAATGCCTTTAGCCATTGCGGCTCAATGTAGAGCGCCAGGATCAGGGTGCGCGGTCGCGCCGCATCGTGAACGTAGGCATGGGGCTGCCAGCCGTCGACCATCACCGCGGACATGTCGTTCAGCGGTACCACGGTATCTCCGACCAGAAATTGGGTGTCGGCTCCCTCGACCTTCAAAAGAACGTGGCAATGCGGATGGGCGTGGCGAACCAGGGACGCGTCCATATCGAGCAACGCCACCCTGCCAAAGCCTCCGTGAGCAATGCGCAGCGCCGTGGACATCTCATTCTCCCGCAATCGATATTCGTCTTTTGCCGGCGAGCATACGCCGAATGGCGTTGGACACAATGCCGACGCGGGCGCGCAAGGTGTCACACCGCATTCCCGCGTCGAGCACGCCGCGCGGCTAGCTGCACTTGGATGGGATGGCGGCTTCCTGTCTACTGAAAACCTAAGCCCGGGTAGTGGTGAAGTCCGCCTATGATGGGATGCGATCTGATGCTTCCGGCCGACTGAACTCTACGAGAGACTGGCGCATCTTGGTCCAATGACCGATGCGTTCTGATATCGTTGTAATAGCGAGCATAGGATCGCAGGATACGGCGTAGCCGCGCCTCGCCCAGGACAAGATGTGGTCCACACACTCACGGCGGATCGATCCGATCAGCCGTTCGGCAAAACCATTCTGCCGGGGCGAAGCCGCTGCGGTAGGCTTGACCCGGATAGCCACCTCCCTCAATTGCGTGTCCATCTGGGCCGGAAATGAGCAATTCATATTCCACCTTCATTGAACCCAAACTTGATGCGATGGCGTCGGTCATGATACGAAAGGCTTCATATGGCGCGAACGCGCGATCAAGCAAATGAACGAGCCCAAGCCAGTCGAGAATCAACTGGACGGACTCGATTCCGAAATAATTTCAAGCATTGAAGATTCACCGCCGATCCGACAGCATTTTGCTGTTGAGCAAGGGGTGATTCTCATGATCAGCAAAGCGGGCCTGTCGGAAACGTTAATGTGGCGCGCACGCGCGGGACAGGCCCGCCGAGTTGCCAGCATGTTGTCTCCACGAGACGCTGCGCTCGTTGAAGCCTACGCGAGAGAATGTGATGACAGTGCCCGCGCAGGCTCTATCGACGGCGCTAGGGTCGATGCGCGTCGGTCGGTCGAGATCCAACGTAGGGACGACCGAAGCTTTAGGGCGCCAGCCAAAAGCTGTGGCGAGGCCACCGGAATCGGCGCTCCGATTGATCGGCTTACATTTCTGAGGGGGCGCATCACTTCCGAGGAGCCCTGCCCTTCGAAGGCACGTGTCAAGCCGGCTGGTGCGAAGGAAGAAAGAGTATTGTAATGCAAAGGCTTGCGAGGGCTGCGCGTTGGGGTTTAACCCATACAGAAATCCGCGTAGGCACTGCGTAAGCAGTAAGTATTCGCGCGGCATTCAAGGTGTCGCAAGCCGCTGCCAAGGTTATGGTCCGCATAAAGTCCGGTGGCTCTATCATTCACATCTCTTCGCAGATGGGGCATGTCGGCGGACCACGCCGGGCTGTCTATTGCACGAGAGATCGCTTGCGGCTCCGTTCTTCAAGGACCCTGAGTATTCTCGGCAGACGCAAGCGATGATCCCCCTCGGACGTGGCGCGGCCGGAGGATATTTCCTCTGCAGCTCTCTATCTGGCATCGCCAGCTTCCGCGATGGTTACGGGCGAGAGTTTGCGGATCGATGGCGGAGCGACCGCACAATAGTCTGATTGGTTCAAAATTGCCCTCTCGGAGGATTCCGTGCATTTCCGGGAAGGCTCCGAGCCACACAAGACAGGGACAGTACCAATCTCGGCGAACACATCGGCGATGCCTGCGATCAGGTCCGTCGTATCTCGGCCACAACCCCTTCAAACCGTTATGACAATCTTACCAAGCTGGTCGTTAGACTCCAGAAAACGGTGTGCCTCGACAATCTGGTCGAATGAAAAGGTCTTGGCGATCACTGGTTTTAGCGCACCCGACTCCAGCCCCTTGAGAACGAATACCTTTGCGGCCTCCAACAGCGATTTGTTGCCAGTGATCTCGTGGACGAGGTAACCACGCAATGTCAGGCATTTGCCGAGCACAGTGGGCAGGGGAAAGGGGGTCGGCTCGGGACTCAATCCACCGTATTCGATGAGGATGCCTCCCCGTGACATTGCGGCCGTCAGAGGGTTGAATATCGGCCCACCTACCGGGTCCAAAACAACGCGCACACCCGCTGGACCAGCTATGTCCTTCAGCCTAGCCTCGAGATCCTCCTCGGCAGCGGCTATCACGTGCGCTGCACCCAATTCGATTAATGCTGACTTCTTCCGAGAAGTCGTCGTGACAGCGATCGTGCTCGCGCCAATAATTTTGGCGATCTGAATAGCGGCGAGTCCAACACTGCTTGAAGCGGCGGTAACGACGAGATGGTCGCTCTTGCTTAGTTTGGCAACTTCGATCAGAGCGCCGTAGGCAGTGAGATACTGCATCCACACGGCGGCCGCCGACGCGAAGCTGAGCGATGTCGGATGCTTGACCACGAGCTCAGCGGGAAATGTAGCGAGCTCGCTATAGGTGGGCCAGCGAACCATCGAAATTGGCGGGATGATGCTAACGGCGTCACCGGGCACGAAGCCGTCCACGCCTTCCCCGACCCGTTCGACAACGCCGGCCGCCTCGAGCCCAAGGCTGGACGGTAGCGTAGCCGTTTCGATATAGGCGCCCTTACGCAGGTTCGCTTCGGCCCGGTTAAGGCCTAACGCCTTGACGCGGATTTGAACCTCACCTCGCCCTGGCGACCGAAGATCGACCTCCTCGATGCGGAGGACTTCAGGACCACCATGCTCATGGAAGCGAATAACACGTGCCATCTAGCGCCACTCCAAGACTATTGAATTGGATCAGACTTGCCAGCAGGCTCAGCGCAAATAAATAGGCTCTTGGGCAAAACAGTAGAAACTGAGAGTTTCGAATGGATCGTCTTACGAGCATGGCCGCGTTCGTTAAAGCCGTTGAGTTGGGATCGTTCGCGGCTGCCGCGGCCGCACTCGACCTTTCTGGACCGATGGTCGGTAAGCATGTCAGGTTTCTCGAAGAGCGTCTTGGCGTTCGACTCATCAACCGGACCACGCGCAGCCAGAGCCTGACCGGCTTTGGGCGCGCCTACTACGAACGTTGCCGGACAGTTCTGGCCGAAGCTGAGGCTGCGGACGCGCTAGCGGCGGATCAGCTTTCGCAGCCCTGCGGAAAGCTGCGTGTAACCATGCCCGTGCTATTCGGCCGACGGTGCGTGACTCCAACCTTACTGGCGCTGGCGCAGAAATATCCCGCTCTAGAGCTTGACATATCCTTCAGCGACCGCATCGCCGACCTTACGGAGGATGGCTATGATCTTGCCATCCGCACCGGTGACCTGGACAACAAAGCCGGAGTGATTGCACGGCGTATTGCGCGCCAGTGCATGATCGTCTGCGCTTCGCCGTCCTATGTTGAGATGCACGGCCGGCCGCAGCAGACGGAGGACCTCGGCAAGCACCATGCCATCATCTATCGTCGGTCGGGCCGCATTCGCCCGTGGCTATTCCCGAGAAAGGACGAAGCCCCGGCGGAGGTTACGCCCGTCAACCGGTTGAGGCTCGACGACCTCGATGCGATAGCCGAGGCAGCGGCCAGCGGCATGGGTTTGGCGTGGCTTCCATACTGGCTCATTCGCGAGCGCGTTCAGGCAGGCAGACTGGTCCCATTATTGGTGGATCAGCCTTCATTTCCTTACGACTGCCATGCTCTGTGGCGGCAGACACCTCGCTTACCACTCAAGGTCCGTCTCGCTGTGGATGCGTTGGCGGCGGATTTGCCCAAGCTCATGACGTGAACGAAGGGCGCGGCCATCGCGATTTGACGTCTGGTCCGAGACCACCGCAATTCAGGCCATAAGCCCACCGAGTTCACCGATGACTTACCGCTGTTGGGTCCAGTGCCCCGCTGAGGCCCAGCTTAGCTGAGAACACCCTATTTCCAAGCCTCTTTACGCCGAGCGCTGACGATGAAACCTCGAAACGCCTTTAAGCTATTCAACCAAATCTTCATATGCTTACCCTTTTTCGCGGTGTCCGCCGTCATGTCGTTACTGTGCCACGCCTTCGTGGACTCTCACGCCCAAAATGGCGGACTTGAAATCCTTTATGTCGCTCCAATTTGATACCAACGTTCAACTCGTAAAGGGGCGCCCAATGATAGCCAGCCTTAGTAGCATCGAATGTGTAACATTGTTTGTGGAGGACCTACCGCGAGCCAAGAATTTCTACGAAGAGATTTTTGCTGTTAAGCCGGTCTTTGAAGATCAGAATTGCACGGTGGTTCGTCTAGATAGTCTGATGCTAAACCTGCTGAAGACATCTGAAGCTCCCACATTAATTACTCCAACAAAGGTGGCCGGACGGGCCAGCGGGGCGCGATTGATGTTCACCATTCGCGTAGCAAATGTAGACGAAGTTGTGACAGCCTAAAGAAACGTGGCGTAGACCTGCTGAATGGTCCTATCGATCGCCCATGGGGCCGCCGCACGGCCGCGTTCTCAGATCCTGACGGCAACGCCTGGGAAATTGCCCAGGAGATTTGAGTGCGCCCATGGGGCGTTCGAACATTCCCGGGCGGCGATTTGAGCTGCGGGAGTATCTGTCCAAACCAAATATCTCCATTCGGGATAATGGCCTGTTTCTGCGCTGAAATGCGGATGGTGCGCCGGAACGGCTCCGCAGATCAATGCGCTTTGGGAGCTCTTTCCCACGGCAGACAACTCCTTCCGCGCTCTTTTTCATCTAATTTAAGGATTGTGGCGGCTGCGTGACTACGATGGCGGCGTTGAAGCGACAAGGGAGAACGTCCGTGGGTGAAATTGTGTTGGCGGCCAAGATTGCGCGTAAATAAGCGCCCAACATCGAAGGTCTCCCGAGCAAGTTCAAACCTCAAGGCTCGCAACACCGTATGCAGCGCCTCTTAGGGCTAATAACAGCAAAGAAGCAGAATTCAGCAAGGATGGTCTGGCAGGAGCAGAAAAGGTGTTGCGCCTTTGGCCCGATCACGTACTCGATGCCTCAATCATAGGGCGCGGCCGCTCATCGCGTGAAACGTCTTGAGCGCAGTTTCTATAGCGCTCCAGATCAGCTGTCTGTCTGACAACTCATGAAGGAATATCGAGCACAACGTTTCCGATAAGCTCGCCGCGCTCCACGATCTCGTGCGCGTCGGCAATCGCATCCAGCGGCAGCCGACGTGCTACAGTGTGGACCAAGCGCCCCCCGCCCAGCAGCCGCGTAAGCTCGTCAATGCCGGCCTTCCGGTCCGCCTCTGAGAGGTCGTAAATCAGAAACAGCCGTAGCGCGATGGAGTTTTGCATCAGCCAAAGGCTCGGCAGTGTCGTCTCGTTCGCGGCCATGCCGTAGACAACGACCGTGGCATGAGGTCCAAGGATCGACGGATAGTGCCGCGCATTCGAGCTGAGATCGAGCTCGATGATGGCGTCGACACCACGTCCATATGTGATTGCCTGGATGCACTCCGGCACATTGTCCGTTTTGTAGTTGATGACATGGTCGGCCCCGGCGCGCCGGGCGTGGGCCGCCTTTTCGTCGCTGCTCACCGTGGTGACGACGGTTGCCCCGCGAAATTTGGCGAGCTGGATCGCGTAGTGGGCAACCGATCCGGCGCCGCCGGCGATCAGCATTGTTGCGCCGCGCGTGAGGGCGGCGAGGCGGACCGCCTGAACTGCGGTGAAAACGGGAATCCCGAGGCAGGCGCCCTCGGCATAGCCGACATTGCCGGGCAACGGGACGGCCTGGGCAGGCGGCAGCACAATGTACTCGGCCGCCGTGCCATGCGGCCGCTTCCATTGGCCATTCCAAATCCAAACGCGCTCGCCGATCCGGCCCGAGAGGCCAGGACCGGCGGCATCGATTTCACCTGCGCCATCGCTGTGCGGAATGACAAGCGGCGCCATCAAGCCTCGTCCAAATCCACCCCGGCGTACTTTCCAGTCCGACGGATTGACGCCGGAGGTCTTGAGCTTGACCCGAACCTCTCCGGGTCCTGGCTCCGGCCTCGGTTGCTCGCCTATCTGGAGCACCTCGCGTGCCGGACCTTGCCGGGTGTAGAACGCTGCGCGCATTGTCATCCTCGAGTTCCTTACTGCTGTCCGCTGCAGACCCGCATCATTGCGCGGTTGCGCCGCCATCCACCTTGAGGCTGGTGCCGGTCACAAGGCGCGCGGCGGGCGAAGCGAGATAGACCACCGCCTCGGCGACATCCTCCGGCGCGGCAATCCGCTTCAGCGGAATGCTGTCCATCGCAAATTTCCGATACGACGCCTCTTTCAGGAAGGGGGCCGTCATCGACGTCTCGACGATCGTCGGCGCAACCGCATTGATGCGGATGCCATATGGCGCGAGCTCGATCGCCATCGCCTTGGTCAATCCCTCGATGGCGTGCTTGGTCATGCAGTAGACGCTCCGTTTGGGCGCGCCGACATGCCCCATCTGGGAGGAGATATGGATGATGGAGCCCCCACGCCTCGTCCCGATCATCGATTTTGCGACCGACTGCGAGACCTTGAAGGCGGAGCGGACATTGAGTGCGATCAACAGGTCCAAGGTCTCGTCATCGACGTCAGCGAGATCCTGCAGCCGATTTGTGCCGGCGTTATTGACTAGCACATCGATGTCGGTCCTCGATTCCAGATCGCGATAGAATTGCGGATCGGTTACGTCGGCCGCATGCGTCTCCACCTCGCCGCCGATTTCCGCCCTCAGGCTCTCAAGGTCAGCCCTGGTGCGCGCAACCGCGATCACGCGCGCACCTGCGCTCGCGCAGGACGCCACACATGCTCGCCCGACGCCTCGGCCGCCACCTGTGACCAGCACCGTCAGGCCTTTGAGAGGCATTGCCCGGTTCATCGCGCAAACTCCCGTTAGGTTTGAAAATAGTAAGTTCGAGTCGGACCATTTTAGAACGCGACGCGATCCGCCCCTTTGAGCAATAGGATTTCGCGTGCTTCGTCAGCCCCTGCGGGTTCAAGCCCGAGTCCCCTGATCATGTCGCATGCGAGCTTCACCTGCTCTGCGTTGGAGCGGGCGAGCCTGCCGCGCCTGCCCCAGAGCGAGTCCTCCAGACCCACCCGGATGTGACCACCCATGGATGCGGACATTGCGGCAATGCGCATTTGCGCAGACCCCGCCCCAAGCACGGACCAGCGATACTGCGCTCCAAACAGCCGGTCTGCCGTCCGCTTCATCTGCATGACATCCTCGGGATGGGTCCCGATGCCGCCAAGGATGCCGAACACCGATTGCACGAAGAGCGGCGGACGCACCAGGCCACGCTCGAGAAAATGCGCGAGGTTGTAGAGGTGACCGATGTCGTAGCACTCAAACTCGAAGCGGGTGTCGCTGTCGTAGCAGGTCGCCAAAATGTATTCGATGTCCTTGAACGAATTGCGGAAGACGAGATCGCGCGTAGCCTCCAGATGCTGCCGCTCCCAATCGAACTTGAACTCCTTGTAGCGCCCCAGCAGATGGTAGAGCCCGAAGTTGATGGATCCCATGTTGAGCGAGGCGACTTCCGGCTTGAACTGCGCCGCCGGCCGCACACGCTCCTCGACCTTCATGTAGGGACTGCCGCCAGTGGTCAGATTGATCACGGCGCTGCAGCGCTGCTTCAAGCGCGGCAGGAATTTCCCGAAGCCCTCCGGCGTCTGATCTGGTCTTCCGGTCTCGGGATCACGGGCGTGCAGGTGAAGGATCGCAGCGCCCGCCTCGCTTGCGGCGATTGCCTCCTCGACGATCTGGTCCGGCGTGATCGGCAGATGCGGCGACATCGAAGGCGTATGGATGGCACCGGTGATCGCGCAGGTGATGATAATCTTGTTCATCATGGACAACTCAATTGTGGGCTCATGTGCGCTGCGAAGGCACAATGGGCAACAGGAGATGTGAGGGATGCGCGGGCCCTGCATGCAGGGTTACCTTGCCACCAAAGACGGAGGGCGGTCGGTCTCGCGGATCGTCGTGCAGGAACGGTCCGCAACCGCGCATCTCATTGCGAATGTTAGAGAGCCGCGCCGTCGGCCCCGCATATTCATAGTCCTTCCCGCGCACGGTCAGCGCCAGCCGATAGCCGGCGGGTACGGCGATGGAAGTAGGCCAGATTTCGACATCAAGCTCGTAGATCAGTCCCGGTTCGAGCGGCTGGATCTCGTCATGCGGATGGTATGGCTGATAGAAGCTGGATTGCTTCGGATCGAGCTTGCGATGCGAGGCCCGAAGCCAGCCCTGGGCAATCGGCGTGTGCGGATCAAGGGCGCCCTGGAACACCACCTCGCGCAAGTCCGGCGAGAACAGGCGGATGATGAGGAACAGATCGGCATCGACCGTTTCCGAGGAGACGAACAGCTTCGCCGCAAGAGGTCCCGTGATTTCGACATCCTCCGCTTCGACCGGAAGCAGAAAGGTCACGCCGTCGCTGAAGCCCGCATAACTGTGCGCGGACTTCGCCTGCGGTTGCTCGGGCCGAAGCGTGAGGTCGTCGCAATCGAGAAACAGCGTGCGCCATTCGGTTCGAGCGAGCGGCCATTCCCTCTCGCTACGCGGCTCGAAACGATCGAGATGACGCACCCAGAGGCGAACCGGCGGCTCCGTATCCCAACCATTCGCCTCTCCTTTCAGAAAATGATCGAAAAAGCGCTTCTGAAGGCCAACGCCATAGTCCGTATAGAACTCGGTCCAATGCTCCCGGCCATGGATTTCGAGCCACTTCTGCGATGAAGCTGCGCGCACGAAGCCGTTGACGTTCCCGCGCAAATGCAAGCCGTTGCCACCCCAATTCGCTGCCGTCAGCAGCGGCACGTTTATCCGTTCCCATTGTGCTGAGCGCTGTCGGTAGAATTCGTCCCACAGCGGCAACGAACGCACATCCTCGCCGAGATCGCAGCAAAGCGCCGCCAGCTCTTCCGAATCGAGCGTTTCGGGCCCGCAGACGAGCTCCCCTGTCACGGCGCTACGCGGCCCGCGATGCCCCAGGCCATGCTGGACCGAAGTGACCTGCTGGCGATACCAGTTGGCGAGGAACGTGCAGTAGATTCCACCGTGGTGGCTGACGTCGCGATAGAAATCCGCGGCGCCCTCCCACACGCAGATGGCTGCGAGATGCGGCGGCCGCAGCGAGGCGACCTGCCACTGGTTCATCCCGTAATAGGATATGCCGTTGAGCCCGACCTTACCGCTCGACCAGCTTTGCGCCGCCGCCCACTCGATACACGCATAGAAGTCGCGGCTCTCGCGGGGCGACCACGGTTCCAGGCGCCCTGGCGAGCGTCCGGCGCCGCGCCCGTCAACGCGGACGCAGGCATACCCGTCAGGCACCCAGGGCTCCGGGTCGATCACTTCCCAATTCTGATAACGTCCGCTCGAGCCGCGTGCAACCTCCGGAAAGGCCGCGATCATCTGCTGCCAGGCGGAGGGATAGCCTTCCTGGAAGGAGAGACCCTTGGCATAGGGCCCATAGCTCATAATCACCGGAAAGGGACCGCTTCCAACCGAGCGAAACACGTCGGCGCGCAGCACGACGCCATCGTCCATCACGATCGGCGCGTCCCATTCGACCAGCATGCCGTCACGCCGTTCAATCCGATGCGCGTCTTGCACGGCAACGCTCTCGTCCACTGCGCTCATGGTTCAGTCCTCTCCAATGCGGTTCGGGTCACTGTGGCAGCGTGTCTTCCCTGGTCTCACGGCCAATCGCGACTGCAAGCAGGCTGAGCAGGGCAAAGCACGTCATTACGCCTGCCGCTTTGCTGAAATTTCCGCCGAACGGAGCCACCAGCAGTCCTGCAACCAATGGCCCGAAGCTCGTGATGATGCGGCCGGTGCCGTTGCAGAAGGACAGCGCCGTTGCACGGACGTGGGTCGGGAACAGCTCCGGCAGATAGATCGCATGGCCCGAGAACACGCCGAACACGAAATATCCGAACACCGGCAGCAGATAGGGATAGGGCGCATACTGATCGACAGCGAAGTAGAGATAGAGCCCGACGGCGAGCGTGCCGACATTATAGAAGGCGATCGTGGCGCGGCGGCCGATGCGATCGGCGATGAAGCCGAAGCTTGCATAACCGAAGATGCCGCCGATGCCCCAGAGCTGCATGCCGCGGCTGACGATCGCAATCGCCTGGGTGCCCCTGATCCCTTCGCTTTCCAATAGCAGGCTCTGAATGGTCGGCAGCCAGATCAGGCTCGTCCAGATCGACAGAAGCGTGCCGAGACAGAACAGCAGGCCGACGATCGTATTGAAGATAAGCTTGCGGCCGAAGAGCTGGGCCGGTGCAAAGCGAAGGAAATCCAGATCGGCCTCCGAGATGCCCTCGCCCGCCTGCCTGATACGCGAGCGCCGCTCGCGGACCGCGGCGAACTGATCCGGCTCGACGACGCCCCGGCGCAGCAGAAACAGCAGCAGCGCAGGCGCAACGCCCGCGATGAACACGTAGCGCCAGCCGAATGGTGCCAAAAGGCCGTAGACAGAGGCCCCGAGAAGGCTGCCGAAAGCGGAGCCGGTCATCATCACGCCGGTGATCTTGGCGCGGTGCTGGCCAGCCAACGCCTCGGCAAGCAGCGGAATTCCGACAATGATCTCGGCGCCGGCTCCTACTCCGGCCAGGCAGCGGTAGATCCCAAGCTGCAGCGGCGAATACGCGAGGCCCTGCAGGCCGGTGAAAATGCTGAAGACCACAATGCTCACCGCGAGGGTACGAACCCGGCCGACATAATCCGCGATGATGCCAAAGATGAAGCCGCCGACGGCCCAGCCCAACAATCCGACCATGCTGAGCACGCCACCAATTCGGCCGATATCGGCAAGGCTCGCCTGAGGGCCAAGGAGCTCGGCCAGCGCGGGACGCAGAACAAACGAGAACAGGCCAAAATCAGTGGAATCCAGTATCCAGCCAAGCCACACCACCAGGAATACGCGCCACTGATAGGGTGTGACGTCGCGAAGCCAGCTCAACGGGCGTACCGCAACCGTTGCGCCGTCGGCAGCCGATGAATGCTCCATAGCGGTTCTCCCCTCCAGACGATCTCTTGAACCATCGCCTCGAACGGGAGATAGCCGCGTCGCGCTTTCTGCGGGAAATACTATCTCGGCATGACGGTCATAACTGACCAGGACTTCAGGCCACGAGCTTCGCCCCGGTCCAGTCACCGCACGCAACCCGGGACTGAACCGTCTCGCGCAACACGTTCTTGAGAACCTCGCCGGCTGTCGAGAGCGGCTGCTCGCGCGACTGCACGAAGGCCCAGGAGACCTCGAGTTGATCGATCGGCGCCACGGCAACACGCCCATCGCAGTAGAACCGGTACGCCGAGCAGAACGGCAACGTCGCATAGCCGAGACCGGCCTCGACCGCGTGCATGACCAAATGCGGCGTATTTCCCTCAAAGGCGACGTTCAGCGGCAATTTCCGCTCTGCCATCGCCGTTTCCAGAATGAGCCGGAGGCTGTTGGGACGTCCTGGCACGATCAGCGATTTGGCCGCAACCTCGTCGAGCGAGACATGCACGGCTGGATCGAGACCGGCGCTCTTCGGACCGATGAGACACAAGGGTTCATTCAGAAATACCGAGCTGTCGAGCGTCGCGAGCGGCTCGAGATTCGTCACGACCGCGAGGTCTGCTCTGCCCTGCTGAACCAGCGACCAGGCGTTCAGAATTCCGCTGATGCCTTCGATGACGCGCAGCAACACCCCGGCGCACCGTTCGCGATAGGCAATGAGCGCCGGTAGCGTCACAAGCTCCAGCATCGAGGGCGGCATCGCCACGGCGACTTCCCCGCTAGGCTCGTTGAACTCATCCTTGACTTCCTGGCGCACCCGTTCGAAATGTTGCAGCAGACCGACCGCGCGATCGCGCAGCAGTGCGCCTGCATCGGTGAGCGCAACGCCACGATCCGACCGCTGAAACAGCGTTACTCCCAATTCATCCTCGAGCTGCTGCATCTGGCGCGACAGCGCCGGCTGCGCGATGTGCAGAAAGGTCGCTGCACGGGTCATGCTGCCGAGTTCGGCGATCTGAAGAAAAAAGCGAAGCTGGCGAATGTTCATCGTCCCGTGATCCTTCCTTCCGCTCTAGCCCAAGTGGCGTCGAGTTCACGACCGCGGCCTCGGGAATTGCGCCGAAGCTAGCATAGCAGCTTCGAATCGCGATCCATCACCAGAACTGCCATAATGTCGACGGCGGCCGATCACCTAGTCTAGAGTCCAGTTCTGAGTGAATGAAAGGCCGGACGTCGGTGCTGGCCTGAACGCGCCACCCGACGCTCAATTATCGGAGGACACTATGACGGATCAGGGCATGGTCGTAACCCCGCAGCCCGAGGCGACGGAGGCTGGGAGAGACATTCTCGCTGCTGGCGGTAACGCGATCGACGCCGCCATCGCGACTGCGTTGGTACAAACGGTCGTCGACCCGCTGATGTGCGGCATCGCCGGCTTTGGCAGCCTAGCCGTCTACCTTCCTTCCAAAGGGGTCCACACGTATTACGACTTCCATTCTCCCGCGCCGGGAGCTGTACGTCCCAATATGTGGGAGTGTTTAATCGAGGGTGAGGCCCGCGACGGCTACGGCTTCATCCTCAAGGGCAATGTGAACGACGTCGGTTATCAGTCGATATGCGTGCCAGCATCACTCAAAGCCTATGCCGAAGCTCATGGCGATCACGGAAAGCTGCCTTGGGCTGAATTGTTCGGCCCCGCCATCGCTTACGCCGAGGGTGGCTGGAACGTTCGACCGCACGTCCATACGTTCTGGACCGAAGAAGGGATGATGGGGCGCGTCGGAAACGCCGAACGCATCGCGTTCACTCCCGCAGCCCGGGAGCTCTATTGCCGGTCCGATGGATCGCCCAAACGCGTCGGCGATGGGGTAACCAACCGTGACTACGGCGCAGTACTCAGGGCGATCTCTAAAGCCGGTGCGGAAGTGTTCTATCAGGGTGAGATCGCGGATGCGATCGATGCCGACATGCAGGCGCACGGAGGCCTTTTGCGCCGATCCGATCTCGAGACATATCGAATCGTTCGGAATGCACCGCTTGCCAGCAGACCGCAATTTCCGCGTCACGAGCAATCAGCCACCTGGCGGCGGCATCATGTTGCTCGAGATGCTCGGCGCACTCGAAAATTTCGATCTGCGGTCATTGGGTCACAACAGCATAGAGTATATTCGAGTCGTCGCCGAGGCCATGAAGGCTGCGACGCGCGACAAGGACCTCTTCATTGGCGATCCGTCCTTCGTGGACGTCCCGACCGAACGGCTGATTTCGAAGGATCATTGCGATGAAATCGCTGACGCCATCAAGCACCGCAAGAAAGTTGAGGTCGCCCGGTTCAACGCCGGCCTGCCGAGCAAGGAGACTACGCAAGTGTCGATCCGCGATGCCGAGGGAAACTGCGTCTCCATGACTCATTCCCTCGGAATGCCGTCAGGCGTGATCACCAAAGGTCTAGGGTTCATGTACAACGGTTGCATGGGGGTGTTCGACCCCAGGCCCAGCCGCGCCGGATCGTTGGCGCCCGGCAAGGCTAGGTTCTCCTCGATCTGCCCCTCCATTGTCTTCGAAAGCGACACGCCGGTATTGGTGATCGGCGCGCCGGGGGCAACCCAGATCGCAATGGGCGTCCTCCAGGTGACGCTCAACGTTCTCGATTTCGGAATGACGATGCTCGAGGCGGTCTCATCGCCGCGATTTTCGGCGACCAGCAACGTTATCGATCTCTCGAACCGCATCCCTCGGTCCATCGAGCGTGACCTCGTCAGCCTTGGATATCAGACGGTGCGATCGCCCCTCAGCCATGCGTTTGCGTGGGTTCACGGCATCAAGATCACGCCCACCGGACTTCAAGGTGGTGCGGATCCGGCGACGGATGGCGTCGCCATGTCGGTTTGAGTCCTCACGCCGACAAAGGTCGATCGTTACAGAAAATCGTAGTTTGGCGTAGGACGTCATGGCACAGCGCGGCGCGGGTCCGCTACGGGGGAATGTCCACCGGAGGAGCCCTGAACGCATTCTTGCTCTGCCGTCCCGCTGACGAAGAATCGCGTTTTCGCACAGCGGAGGACGGGGGCCTAGTCATAGATCCGGACAAGATCTTGCTCTCTATCCGCAACCAAGCAAGGCGGGCCGGCCACACCCACTTCGGCCCGCACGGCGATCAGGTACTCGCTGATGTGGTTCAATTCGCACGCCACCGGTCGGTCGCCGGCAATGCTGAGCAGCCACAGTTGTTGAGGCATATTGGCGAAGTTCTGATCGAGGGCGATGAATTGCCACCGTTCCGGCGTGGCCAGATGCGCATAGGATCGGTGCGCGAAGGTCATCGTTCCGACCTTCCGCCTCACGCCGGCTGCTTCATTCGGCCGCACGAGCCGCACGGCAACATCAGCTTCACGACGACTTAGCGATATCTGCTGCCCTTGGGCAGAAAGCGAAAGCCGGATGTCCGGATACGCTGCCCGAAAGCGCGCCAGGTGCGCAACAAGAAGATGCGTAACCAGAACGATGGCCTCGCTGGATCATATCCTTGATCTCGGGCGTCGCATCGGCCGTCCTTTTCGTGCAGTCGGGTGATTTCGCGCATGCCTTCGACAACTTCATGGTTGCGCTGGTGGTGTGGATCGTTCGCGATCGGGCTCATCGCCGCTTGAATCTTCCAGATGGGAACAAGATTCCGGCTATGCAGGGGCCGCTGGCGTCAGCGAACGGCGGCCTCGACCTCTCCTGGCTTACCGGAATGTCGGGCAGGCTTGGGCTATGCCGTGCTGCATCCATGGTGCGGGCGAACGGTCGACGATTTCCGCGAAGAAGGCCCTGAGGGACCTACCTCCGACACTTGAGGTCTTCGTGGCCAGCGACGTCTCGCTGCGGTCGGCAGTGCCGGTCTGTCCAATCGCGCCTGCCCTGCTCACGTTGGCTGTCGCAAGATTTTTCTGGATCTCCCGGTGCACACGTCGTGCACACACGGCCTTCTAACCGGTTGAAAAGCTTGAACTCTCGCTCCAGTCCATCATGGGGAGCCAAGGTCGTGGTCGCGTAACGGACCGATTGCACCTGCCCGAAATGTCCCTTGATCGAAACGCTGTTCGGGAGACCGCGTAGCGATCACGGTCGAGAGAACCAACCCTGCCGATTTCTACGCTGAGCTACGCTACCGTCCTCTCGTAAGAAAATCGCGCTTTAGCTTCGCGCGGAGTTGGTTCAATAGAGATGCGACGAAGACAGGAGCAAATGCTGGACGCACATGGAGAGACACAGGTGACAAAGTTTGTGATTGGGCGACATCGGCATGAGGCAGTGGACATGCTCAAGGACGCAGTCGGGCGGCAGCGCCACAGCCGCATATCGTTTGATGGAAACGCTGCTTGCGACGCCGCGTAGCGCTCACGGATCAGAACACAAGATACAGCTTTGAAATCATCCGCACGGCCACCTCTTATCTTCGATCGAAGACGGGCGACGAATTACTGCGCCCGATAGGTTGAGGGTCCCAACCATTGCCATGCTACCAATCCTTGGATACCAACGACCGTCCGCTGCCACCGTCAGACTGATGATCTGAACTGTCGATGCTGAAAATAACGCAGGGATCTTGAGTTCGCCAAGAACTGTGAATCGCGATCGAATATTTAGCGGCCCTAGAGTAGAAAAAGGGCGCTGTAGCGAAGCTACCAAAAACAGCGCTCTATTGAACGGCCTGATTTTTGAAGTGGCCCCGCTCTTTCGAAAAGCCCCTGCCCCCTAAGGCAAAGGTCATAGGTTCGAATCGTATTGGGTGCCCAACATTACTGATTAGCTTCTCTCAAGAAGGGCACAGGCGCTCGCGGGAGCTTTTTAGCAACCCGACCTGAGCGCACACGACGTCACACGGAGTCCGTCTCCCAAAAGCAGCCAGCCTCGAGCTCACCGATCTCCTCAGGCAATTTCCGACAGACTGGGACCAACAACTCGGAAACTTGACCGAAGGATCGGCGACAGCCCCGCTTTGCCCCCATAAGCAGACCT
>VAZV01000177.1 GCA_005884765.1 Alphaproteobacteria bacterium | reverse complement strand
TTGTCTGTTCGGTTCCGGACTCAATTCAAAATTGGCCCTGCCAAAGTCAATCCGCCGCACCATCGGATAGGAACCCGGCTAAGACCCCGGAGTCGATTCCGTGCTTTCGGTCACCCCCCGGCCGGAAGCGTCCAGGCGGCCCCGGTTTAAGGACAACGGCCGGGGCCGTTTGCATGAAAGACGGGATCGCGACAAAGTCAACGAAGCTGCGCGTCGATGTCGAGAACGCCAAGCAATGCACCGATTTTGTAATGTTTGCCGCGATACTCCGTGCTGAATCAACTCGTCGAACTCCTGCCGGTTCGCTTTCTCAACGGCGCCCTAATCTAATGTCGGCTGGCCGACACGGCTGATAAGAGGAACTTTGTGAGGGTCGTACTGTTGCCACACCATTGTGGGGCGTATCAACGATGAGCCTTCCTGAGCTTGACATGGACCACGAAGGAGCGAGCTGCGTCCTCGTAGTTGAGGATGAAGTATTGGTCCGAATGGCGGTTGCGGATGAACTGCGTGAAGCCGGGTTAATTGTAATTGAGGCGAAGAATGCGGACAAAGCATTGCAGGTCATTGAGAGCGGCACCGCGGTTGATCTAATCTTTTCCGATGTGCAGATGCCCGGTTCAATGGACGGTGCTGAACTTGCCTGGCGGGTCATGAAGAGCCATCCCGAAATCCTTGTGATCCTCACCTCTGGGAACGTTCAAGCTGAGACCGTCTCAAACCTCACTCGATTCTTGCCCAAGCCTTACACCGTCGGATTCGCCCGCCGCGTAATTCTCAACGAGCTTGAAGGCGCAAATAGATGCCATCGGAGCAAGAGCACATTCTGATCGTCGAATGGGACATCCTCATTCGGCATCCGTTAGCCCAGTACTTACGCGAGTGCGGCTATAAGGTGCTTGAAGCTGTTGATGATGCCGAAGCGCGATCAATCATCACTTCCGGCAAATACCCGGTCGGCATCGTGCTGGCCGATATCGACGCAAACAGGGAGAAGGGGTTTGCGCTGGCTCAGTGGATACGCAGAAACTACCTTCATATCGAAGTCATGCTTGCCGGGACCCTCGAGCAGGCAACACAAAAGGCGGGCGATATTTGCAAGGAAGGTCCAGTAGTAACCAAGCCATACCAACACCGGATCGTTTTGGAACGCATCAAGAAATCTCTCGCTGCTCGCGAACGAAACCGCCATTGATGGGCGCAACACTTGGCCTGCTCTGTGCCCGCGCCCGTGCCGCGAAACCATTTTTGGCCAGCGACGAAGCATTCCAGAAACAGAAGCGGCCCACGCTTACGATCGATCAAACAATGGGGTGCGATCATGTTAGCGTTCATATTCAACTCGATTTACCGCGAAATTCTGAGGGCCTCTATTTCCGGCGCCAAGGTCGCGGGCGCCTGAACGGCCTCGCCGTGAAGGCCGCTTGTGCGGATTCGGAATGCTGGCTACAAGTGAAGGCGGCGCGGATTAGACGAATCGGGTCGCCCGGTGTTGCGTGCGGAGCGCAATGCATGATGCAACTGGAATCCACCCTGACTTGCCCCTCATGCGGTGATCGGTCGATCGAGACTATGCCGACCGATACCCGCGTTTCTTCTATGACTGCAAGGGCTACGGGACGCGGCTTAAGCCACTCGCTGGCGACTGTTGCGTATTCTGTTCCTGGCTCGGTCCCGTGCCCGCCGGTGCAGACTAACGACAGCTGTTGCGCCCCTAGGGCTGCTCGGGTTTGAGACGCGGGGCGCCGGTCCCGCGTCCCTTGGGGGAATCTGGCTAGGCCGCTGGTGAGCCGGGCATGGACGTCGCTCGATCGATGTAGCGAGATTGGTTGGGGTCTCCTAGGGCGCTAGGGATGGTTTTTGTTCTCCCTGTTTCCACGTCAGGACCTTTCGGGCTCACGTCAGGGAGAGACAGGTCCTCAACTTTTTCGGTGAGAGAGGCGGCTTTGTCGAGAAGCACGCCAGCAACCTTGGAGTTGCGGGTCTCCCGCGCGAACCTAAGCAACGTCTCTGCTTGGCTGAGGAAGTAATTCCGTCCGGGCACTGAATTGACCCATTATCCCTGAACTGCGCAGACGCATGAACCCTGATTCCGTTCCGCAGCGAAAGCACAATTTTGCACGGAACGATGAAGTTCCGCAGCTCGGTGGGGCTCAACATGAATGAACGGACATGATGGGCTCGCGCTGATGTGAACCGGCGAAACCAAGTTGAAACAGGCGGCGAAGCAGGCCGGAAACGCTATGCATGTATATTCATCAGGCACATCAGTTCACGAGGGCCTTCGCCATGCGTAAAATGTTTCTTTCGGCCGCTGCTCTTACGATCGCCGGGTTGATGCTCCACGATGCCTTTGCGTGTGAGTTGAACCGCGAAGCTAGTCAGCCAGCTTCGGCAATTGTTCTTCCGGGTGCTTGCAGTGGATCAGACTGCTTGGTCAATCCGCCACAGGACCCTCTCATTCCCCTTGCTAATGAAAAGCTGGCCGCAGTCGATCCCGTTCAGGATTGCGGCGCTGCCTTTGACCCCGACACCTATTCGGGAAGCAAAGGCCTGCTTGATCAGCTTGTGGCGTCGCTTGATGCCCAAAGCCAATATAAGCCCGGTGCGGGCTTTGCTCCATCACCAATGGATGCCAAAGCGCAGTACCGGTAATTGCGCAAGTCCTCCGCGCCTCTTGAACTTGGCGGAACGCCGCAAGGCCGGCATGCCTCAGTTGACCTTGGTCGATTGCAGCAGCAACGCCTGCTGATGACGTCGGGTTGTCCGATATAGATTTTGCGGTGCCTGCGGCAAGAGAGGTGCGGACGTTCCGCCGGACTTCTCGGGAGTGTCCTGATTAGGACAGCACCCGTCGAGCGGTCGCGTTGTTGATCATCTCGCAGGTGTTTGGGTCGCCTGGGGATAATCGCTGGAGTTGCCGTTTTGGGATGCAGGCTGGCGGCAGGGTTGGTTTGACGAATTCGCTTAATGCTCGGCCACCGAGAAAAAAAGCAATAACACGAGCACGGCGGCGCTACCGAAAACGAGCGGTGCCCAATCAACAATCGTCATGATTTAAAACTCAACGGTTCAAACCACGACTCTGCTCCTCCATTCTGATCTAGGCCAGTCGAACCACGAAGTAACCTTGATGGAGGTTAAGCCGCGAGTTTTGTTGCGCCGAAGCGCGGACGCGCTACGGTGACATCGTCGGACAATTTTCGTTCGGGACCAGCGTCGCAAAGCCCCAAGCGATCATATTCCGCTTGGCGGCTTTGTTCGGTTCGCCCCCTCCACCATTGGAGCGTGAGCGTCGGATAGGCTGTTGGGGCATCATGCGGTCGCGATCGCGGCGCTCGGCATTGCCAATTTATCGAACAGCCTACGTTCAAGCGGATCGCGAACGCATATACCCGGCGGTCTTTAGTTTTTCAATTCCAGAATTAACCCGCAGCGCGAACATCAAGCTTAACGAGCGAGTTTCGTTGCGGGTGAAGCGCA
Source organism: Alphaproteobacteria bacterium (assembly GCA_005884765.1). Lineage (GTDB taxonomy): Bacteria > Pseudomonadota > Alphaproteobacteria > Rhizobiales > Xanthobacteraceae > Bradyrhizobium. Next base: position 23,440 of record VAZV01000177.1, on the reverse strand, counting down.
AAATTCTATCGTCCTCGCCGTCATGCCGGATTGGCCGATGCGCGCCCCGCAGAGGCCATGCGTACCGCATGATCAGGGGTCGCCGCTTGTATCCAGCGGCGGCCCCGCCCCGCTCAATCCTGTTTGGATGAATGGCGCAATGACGCGGCGACGGAACTTGATGCTCTCGATTGTGACGGCAGGATGTTGGGTGATCTTGCTCGCAATAGTTTTGAATTCTTTTTTTGCGGCCAGCAACCTCGCCAAACAAATTCGGAGCAAGGATCGGCAAAGTGCTCAGGGTCGATGGTAATCGCCTCTACAACCGCGGTACGCTACGCAAAACTTTCTCGATTACTCCCGAGTCTCGGCTCGATCTCGCCGCCAGCTCGCCCGAAATCACAATCACACTGTAGGTGCATCAACTAGCCGCGATGCATATGGTCTGGCTTTCGCCTCATTCCGGGTCCCCCCATGTTGCCCGGGATGGGGCGATTGTTTGACTGATCCCATGACTTGAACCGGATCGGCCGGCGCACCATCATGCGCATGCTACTGATCGCGGCGCTGGCCCGCGGAATGGCAGGCGACAACGGAAGCCCTGATCCTGGTCGCGACGTACGGCGGGCCGACGATATTCGCTCGGATCGGTATTATGCAGGCGATCAACCGCCACAAAGCCTGTCGAGTTCGATCCGAAGCGCAAAAACCCGAGAAAACGCAAACTGAAGGGGGATGAATGAAAAGTTAAAGGTTAGTTAACATTTGACTGATACCGTGCGCGTGCATGACCAGACGAGGTCATTGTGCAAACAGTCGAAACAAGCAGTTCCCGTGAAGCCCGGCGCTGTCGCTACGCCCAATATAACGGACGGGCAGCAGAGCTGAGTTTGAACGGGTCAAGATTTTTCGGCATGGTCCGATCCGTCCAGGAAGACCGATCCTGCAGCCCACAACGATGGATTGTCACGATCGTACCAACGGTGGAGAAGCCCTCTCTCGTTGGTTGGCGGTATAGGAAGCTGGCGCGAGATCGATGACGGATCAGCGCAGCGTCGCGTTAGCGGAGCTTTTTCCTTCGGTGTCCCGTTCCCGCCTTGAGCCGGGAAGCTTGCGCCTGCCCAACAGTTGCGCTCTGATGCATTCTGGTCTTGGGAGATCAGCCCATGCGAGTTTTAGCGATCAACGTCCTCGATCGGGAGCGCATTTACGCCGGCCGCGGTGTGGAGCTCGTTCAACGAGGGCATAGCAGCGGTTCCGGCGGACAGCTTAGTCGAAGGAGACCATAGCATCGCGGTCGCGGTCGTGGCGGCGAACAGAGCGACAGCTGCGAAAGCAAAAATCATCAGACGCTTCATGGGCAGCCTCCCAGTCGAATGCGCCCCTACATCGACCCTGCGAGCCTCCTGTCCAAAGTCGGCCGTTCTAGGACTCTATGGCGGCTTTTCTTGCGCGGATCTGCGGCTCCCTCCCGGAAGGAATCCACCACCATTTGGCGCCAGCGCGATTGACTCAACCGGCGCGTGAGCGTCGGATAGGCCGCTAGGGGAATTATGCGTTTAACGGTAGCTGGACTTTGCGCGTTGGCCGTCTTTTCCGGGTGTTGCCTCGCAAACGGGCGTGGTTCCAAACGGTCAAGGTGGCTATTTGATCGCGAAACAAGCGGCGACCGGATTTCCAGGTCTTGGAAATCTCAAAGCTGAAGCCATGGGTGAACCCAATCAATATTGCGCCAACCAAGATCGCGAGTTTTTGCTAACAGACGCGCGACGGAAACGCAGCCGCCCTCTGTGCGCGGCAATTACCCCAGAACAGAAATCAGTTTCCAGTGCGTCGCGCCGCAGCTCCCTAGATGGTGAAGCAATGAAGTACGCGACGGAAGATTGAGCGTCGCTGTCCACGTTGAGATTGAAAACGCGGCACCCTACGCAAACCCGACTCGATTGATCCGGAGATTCGGCTGTATCTCGCCGCTAGCTCGCCCCGAATCGCAAATGCATCTTCGCGTTGGCATCGCCTTACCCTTTTGGCGGATGCTCCACACTTCGCCTCATTGCGTTGGCTCCAGCGCCGGAATGGGGCGATCTCGCGTCAGCGGTCCCGGCCTCGTCTAAGTGTGATCAATTTTCGCCGAACGCCATGGACTTGAAATTGGGCATCCCGCGTCGCTTGCTTTCCGGGCGAACAATGCGGGCATGATGAGGGCTGTCGTTCCGCAGTTACCACATCAGGGCTACGGATGTTGCGGAGATTGGTGGAATTGCGAAGATTGTTTAGGCGGACGAGCGCCTTCTGCGCCTCGAAGACGCAATGGAATGTAGGGCCCGTTCCATACCTTCTCACCCGCAGGACTGCGCACGAAGTCGGCAGCGTTCTGATCGCACCAATCGTGCCTAATCTATTTCGTCAGGCGGAGTCCAGAGGCACGGAGCCGCTAGGTCTCCGTCGGGCGGCGTCGCAACGCCTGAAGCGGGACGTATATTCCTGTTCCGAAGGACTCTTCGGCGGTCGCCTCGAATCGCGTGTGATCTGATATGGAGGCAAGTGTTCGGATCGATCGTTAAGGGCGAACAAGAACATTGTTGGCCAGTTCGGCGTTGCAAGCAAATCGCTTGTCAGGATCCGACAGCTGCGGCCGGGACAAAGGACACGGCTCTGCTGCATCATTGGCGATGAGGTTAGAACGTGCGTACCGTTTCACGTGAAGAGCTTTATCAACAGGTCTGGTCAAGGCCGATGACCAAGGTGGCTACCGAGTACGGTGTCACAGGGACCGCGCTCAAAAAGACGTGCAGTCGTCACAAAATCCCGACTCCCGAGCGGGGGTACTGGGCGAAGCTCGAGACTGGTAAACCAGTTCGCAAGACATCACTACCGAAGCTGGCCGGCACGTGCTTCGATCAAATCAGGATCGCAGGGAGTGCAGCCCAGAACCTACCGGAAGAGGTGCGAAAGGCAAAGGCAGATGCGCGTGTGCGGCTCGAACAGCTTGCCGCGCGTGAACCGGCGGCCGCCAACGAATCCGAAAGCGGACCCGAAGAGCCCTCGATCCTCAGTGCTACGCGCCGCGCAATCTCCCGGGCTCGTACGGACGATCGAGGCTTCGCAAGCGCTCAAGGGCGTGGCATTGTCGCTCTAAAGATATCTCCAGGATCAATTGAACGAGCCTTTCGGCTTCTAACCCGGCTTTTTGCACTGGCGGAGACTGATGGGTACCGGCCGAAGATCAGCGACACTGGCCTCGTCCTGGCAAGGGACGACGTATCCATCGCATTTGGACTTGAGGAGCGGCCGCAGAAGACCCTGCACGAACCAACAGCCTCGGAGCTGAAGCGCAGGGATGACCATCTTCGTTGGGGCTCCACGAGACCAGCGTGGCCAAAGTACGATTATTCGCCTTCCGGACGACTAGCCATTGTCATTTACGCCAATTCGTATTCCGGACTCCGTCGGACATATTCAGCCGGCCAGACTCAGTCAGTTGAAGCAATTCTGCCGGACGTCATAGCCGGACTGGCCGAACATTCAGCGCTTGTCAGGGAGCGTCAGCGCGCCGACCAAGAGCAGGCGCGTCAGCAAAGGGAAGCGGAAGCCCGTCGCCTGCGCGAAGAGGCGTTCAATAAACTGCAAAAGCGGCGTATGGAGTTTGTGGACTCTATCCATGAGCAGCTCGTTCAGCGATCGAAACTGTCCGTGGTGCTTGCTCATCTGGAGAACTTCACTGGAGACGAGGCAAGCTTTGCGGGTGAAATCTCCGCATGGATACGCCGACGTGTCCAGCAAATCGATGCACTTACGAGCCCCCAGTTTCTCGACATCTCGGCCAGATCGGCCAAAGTCGATTTTTCAGAGGCAACGGGTGAAAACGCTGTGGAGCCTGCTCCCTATTTTAATTTCCAGCCACCTGTCACGCTTCAGTTCTGGTCAATCGACAACGAGAAAGAGCTAGCGACTTCGATCACAGCTCTGGAGTGGGCTATTCAAGCAGGCGCGCTGTCAAATATGCAGGACGGGGATGACCCTCGATCTGAGCTGTCGCCTTCGGGCGATACCGGGCTCTGAGGACGCCTTGCCCTCGCAGAGTGCCCAATTAGCGGGGGTATTCTGGAGAATGTGAATAGGACTCACCGTTTGACCCCTGATCGGCGTCAAGGTTGTCCCCGCGTAGATCGCTCAAGCGCGTGAACAAGGCAAAGCGTGGGATATCCATCATCATGTGCGGAAACTCGCGCCACGCTTACCTTTACAAACTGAGGACGGCTTTCATGTGCTCCTCGTATCGGAGCATCGCCTCCGCTTCTCATCCAAATGTGCGTACCGGTCGTATATCGTTTCAAGAGCGCCGCGCGCGCTGACGTGGTTGAGAAGCATTCACCTCGGCTTCGCAGTTCGCGAGCCACTTGGCCTTGGCCTCGTTTAAGGGGATGGACTGCGGCCGATAGCGTCCCGGACGTTTTCGGCGAGGATCTGACGCGCTTCTCCCTAGCCGCCCCAGCAGACCAAAGACCTTCGGCTCAAAGCGACCTATGGCGTGCCTGGTCCCGCTGCCGAGCAAGAGGATGAAGGTTTGGCCCCGCCCGAGCTGATGCGAACGCCGAAGTGTTTGAGGTTCGTGTCCCAGAGCGTTGATGCGGTCAGCAATGCCGGTCTGTCCAACACTCGGTCTGACTTGCTCACATTGGCTGAAACCAGATTTTCCTTGATCTCCCGGTGCACACGTCGCGCACACGCCGCCTTCTAACTAATTGAAAAAATTGAACTCTCGCTCCAATCCATCATCGGGGCCACGGAAAAGCGATGAGACAACATGTTGATTTTACTGATTCTCCTAGCGGCAGTGCTTGCCGAGACGTCGCATAGGGTGTGATCTATAGCTTATCCGCCAAATATCAAATAGCCCGTATTCAATGGCCGGTCAGGATGGCGGTGGACCGGACAACAAGAATATCGAAAACAACCCCATGCACAGTAGCTCAAGTTACACCGCAAGCGTAATCATAGTTCGGAGTGTTGGCTCACAGTAGTTGGCCGGCTTCTGCAACAGCGCGATCCCGCATCGGATCTTCGGCTGCCTGCGTCTCTCACCGGATTTTGACTAGCGGCAAGATCAGCGTGGATCGCCGCGCCAATCCCCACGGCGCGTCCGGCAAGCCAAACTGGACTCGAAGCCATAGAGCACGATCAAGTCGGGCTCTCCACGAGGTCAGAACGTAAAAGGGTTAGATCCGAGGCGGACCGGTATACTGTCTTTCTCGGCGTCACTCGCCATTTGCCGGAGCCCATTGGCGTGGCTGCAATGGAGCCAATCGCTAATGAGCGCGGAGGAACCCGCGAACAATGGGATTGACGCGGTCTGGAAATTCCCAAAGCGGGAATCCCCCGGCCTCACCCACGATTGCGCGCTGGCAGTTCGGTAGGATCGCAGCGAGCTGAGCCGCCACCGCAAGAAAGTCGTTGAGATCGTGCTCGCCGTTCATGATCAGCGTCGGCACCTTGCATACGGCAAGTGCGTCGTCGATCGAGGCAATCGGCATCGTCAAACGTTGATCGAGCCAGGGGCCGCCCTGGAAATCCTCGATGATTCTGCGCTGCTCAGCCGAACGACACTCTCGCGGCCGACTGCGCATGACCGAAAACCATTCCGAGTCATTCCACCAGATCTCTCGCGCTGCCGCCATTCCTCCTTCACGGGCCGCCGTGGCGACCCGAGCGATAATATTGGCCACCGCTGGAAGCGGCCGCCCAGGATACACCGGCGCTTCGAGAACCAGCGAGGAAAAGAGTTCGGGATGCCGCGCTGCCAGCAATAATCCTGCGGCCGCGCCAATATGCGTCCCCCAGAAGTGGAACGGCGCACTCGCGGTGATTCGCGCAACGCCATCAATAGCTGAAGCAAACTCCTCCAGACCGTACGGCCCCGGCGCTCGCGCCGACAGGCCGTGGCCCGGCAGATCGATGAGGATCAGTCTGTAATGCTCCGAAAATTCACCCACCTGCGCCGAAAAAAACCTCCGATCCTGCGAAACTCCGTGCACCATGACTATCCAAGGCGCGCTGGGTCCAGCGTCCACAACCAGTTCGCGAAAAACGCTGTGACCATCCACGATTTCGGTCTCTCGCTGCGAAACGACCCGACTGCCAAAGATATTGCCGCGAAGAGCGGCGCGCGAATGCAGCATAAGGCAGAGTACGTATCAATGCCATTGATCGATGTGGTTTGAATGACGCGATCCATGAGCCTGCCACAGCATTATCATCGGCGCCGCAGCGGCTCTTGATGATTGCAACCGCGCTGACGGCTCAACTGGATACCAGGCTCAACTCCTTATCAAGCGCGCCGGCAAGGTCATTCATCGAGAGGGCCGCACGTTCGATCGAAAGCAGGCAGCCTCTGCTTGGCTCGAAAAACGCGAGAAGGAGCTTGCCAAGCCCGGCGCACACGATCGCCTCCCGGGGACGCTCACCGCGCGTGCTGATCTCTAAGTTTTGCTCCTCCTCAACATGCTGGATGCAACACCAGCGCTCATCCTTCGCGATCCGCAGCAATTACTGGGCAGGCTTCAACCGCAGCCGCTGCGTGACCTTGGCGCCGAAACCGACATGGAAGTCGGTCTCGCTGACCCACATCCGATGCAGAATGCTTGCCAGCTTCCGCGCAACAGCGGTGATCGCGCACAGCATGCTTGACCGCTTGGCGATCCGCAGCCGCCAGGCCCGCTTGTCCGAAATTGCTGGTGTTTGTTCCGCGGATTAAGTCGGCACGTCGGTTTCGCGCGCAAAAGTGGGTCCTCTTATCGACCTGAGGCAGCATGCGCTGCTGAAAAATGTGCCTCGCTCACGGAGATGTACTTCAAGATATCGCCGGACCCGGCGACTCATTTTTTTCTTTTTTCAACATCCCCTCATGCAGGCCGGGTTTTTGACGTCGGGACGTGGATCGCCGACAAACATGCCACGGTTCGGCATTTTGATCGAGCTAAGCGTCTTGGCGTCGAGCGTCGCGTCAGCGGGAAGCAATCCATTGAGACTGAGGATGTAGGCCGAGACCGCATAGACATCGTCATTGCTTAACGATTCCGGCGCGTTTTGCGGCATGGCGCGGCGGATATAATCGAACAATGTCGGGGCGTAGGGCCAGTAACTGCCGACGGTCTTCACCGGCTTCGGCGTCGCCAGCGTGCCCTGGCCGCCGACCAGTCGATCGCCGATACCGCCCTCGCCCCTTGCGCCGTGACATGCGGCGCACTGCTGATCGAATATTTCACGGCCGTGGCTAACGCTGCCGCTTCCCGGCGGCAGGTTGTCGCCCTCGCGATCGATATCAATATTCCAGCCCGCGATCTCCGCTGGGGTCGCAACACGCCCGATGCCGTAAGGGCTTTGCGCCTGCGCGGGTGCTAAGCATACAAGCGTAAATGCAGTGAAGATTGCGATGCGAGACTCACGCGAGGGCATTGGTCACCTCGCCGTCAGCTGCGATATGCCAAGGCCAGATCGCGTTGTTGTGGTAATAATAATCTTCGCCGCGAACCGCGAGAAGCTCAGCCAGCGTCGGTTGGACGTAAGCGGTTTCATCGATGGCACGGCTTTGAATGACAACGGGTTTGCCGTCCCAATGCCATGGAAGCCGAAATCGGGTCAGCGCCCGCGTCAGCACCGGTTCCTGCAGCCGCGCTTCCTGCCAGGTTTTGCCATCATCGACCGAGACATCGACGCGCTTGACTTTGCCGCGGCCGCTCCAGGCGATTCCGCTGATTTCGTGAAACCCGGGCGCGCTAAGCTGCTGGCCGCCCGAAGGCCGCGTGATGATCGATTTAGCTTCCATATAAAATGTGAACTCGCGCGCCGAGCCGTCCGGCATCAGGTCGGTATATTTCGAGGTCTCCTCGCGCGAATAGGTCGGCTCGGCGGCAACGCGCAGACGGCGCAGCCACTTCACGCTCATGTTGCCTTCGAATCCAGGCAGCAGGAGCCGCAGCGGATAGCCTTGCTGCGGGCGCAGCCGCTCGCCGTTCTGGCTGTACACCAGCATCGCATCATCGAGGCATTTTTCGATCGGAACGCTGCGCGTTAATGCAGCCGCGTCGGCGCCTTCGGCGACGACCCATTTCGCGCCGGCTTGCAATCCTGCTTCCTGCAGCACGAGTTTTAGGCTGACGCCGGTCCATTCGGCACAGCTCAACAGACCAACGAGATCGGAAGCCGTCTTGCCGTACGGTTTCTTGTAGTTCGGATTGCCAGAGCATTCGAGGAAATAGATGTGTGACTCCGAAGGAAAGCGCCGGATGTCATCCATGTCAAAGATCAGAGGCTTGTTGACTAGACCATGGAGCATCAGCCGGTGCTGTGCCGGATCGATGGTGGGGACGCCGGCGTGGTGACGCTCATAGAACAGGCCGTTCGGTGTAATGATGCCGTCCAGATCCTGCAGCGGCGTCCGTCCGGACGCGGATAAATATTGCGGCAGATCCTTCGCAATATTCTTGACGACAGCCTTCTCGAACGACGAAGGCGTTCCGTACGGCTGACTGCCCATGGGATCGCCGGGCGTCTTCATCCACTCCGGCACATTGGGCGGCAGGTTCTCTGCAGTATCCGTTGCCGCCGATGCTTTGCGGCCGACAAGACCGCCCGCGACGACGACGCCACTCACCAATGCGCCACCCTCACGCAGAAAACGCCGGCGGGTTCTCATATCCTCGTTGATGTCGGTTGGCTCGCTCATGGTACGTAATCCGCTCGAAATCGGTACACCCAATAACCCGATGAAGTTAGCCATGTTCCAGGAGCAATGCGTCCTCACAGTAGTCCGCCGCACCAGGCTCGGCTTGCCGCGAACTGCTGGCCTGTCGCAATCTTGCCGATTCCGTGGCGTGGATAGCAACGCACCTGCCAACTCTTCGCCTGAACATGGCGCACGGAAAGGCCGCATCGTTACCGATGCGACCTTCTCTATTCGCGGACCAGTTGGACAGCTTTTATCTCCGTCTTGGTTCTGGTTCACTCGCATGCGAGCCATACGCGCCGCTCTTGCTCAGCCGCATCAGGGTCCTGTTGTCGAGGCCCGCCGCCGGCGTCGGCCTGCCGCCGTTCAGGACGTCATTGTTGGGATAGTAAAACGCGAACAGACCTGGCTCCTGGATAGCCGCCTGCGCGAATACCGGCGTTGCGAATATGAGCGACAGAATGGCTGCCGCGCTGAAGATTTTGAGTTTGGTCATGGCTTGTCTGCTTCCGTGAATCGATGGGCAGCGAGATTTGAGAATTCTCGCCTTCTCTGCCCCTGAATGCTCAGAGGCGTCACCACGGAGGTAAGCCAAAGCTCTGCTGGTCCCACTAAATTGAGCTTCAGGAAGCTAAATTGATTTTATGTCGATAGCTTGCATTGGCGATTCGCAATCTCATGCGGCCCATGAGCAAATTGAGGCGGCCATGACCCATTGCCGGCCGTCTCAATATGTTCTTGTGCATTCCTCGCGGCAAACCGAAGATCATCATACGCGTCGGCTGCTGCGGATATCCACTTGTTTGAAGTATCAAGTCTAGCGGCTGAAATCAGCGGCTAAGCCGCTTCCCTTTCCATCACCGGTGGCGCGTCACATGGTGACGTTGCCAATGACGTTCCACGAACGCGTTGCCGTTCCGCCAGTCGTTTCGATAGTAGCCACCATCGGTGTACGGATTGCCGGGCCCGAGGTTTTGGCAATTTGCGTTCGGGTAGAACTGTGCGCAATAGCCGGGGTCTTCGATAACGGCTTGCGCCAGCGCGGGAGTGATGGAAGCTGCTGCCGTAAGAGCGGCGGCGCCGATCAATGCGAATTTCATCTCTTCTCCTGATTCATCTGCTGGATGATGTGAAGAGACATGGGAACGCATATCGGTTCTGCCAACGACCTTCTCCGGTTGAAGATTCTAAATTTCAATTTAGTGGCACGATGGCTGGACGGGCCTAGATCGAGTTCAGTTACGCAAAACGCTCTCATCAAGTCATGGAGCTTCGTCATGTCCAAGACCTCAGCAAAGATTGCCGTTGCATTCTTCATTTTTCTGGCAGCGCCAGCCGCTTCATTTGCAATGATGGCCGGTGAAGCGGGAGCCGGAAACCTGGCAATCAGCGGAATTCCGCCAGGACCCGCAGCCGCCGGTGGAGTCAACAATGTATTGAACGATCCGAGCGGCATCGAAAACGCCTCCAAGATACCCTCGCTGGCGCCGCCGCACATCACCGTCCCGGTCGTTCCGAAGTTCAAGTGAGGCAACGAGGACTCGCGATTTTCGCGTGGCCATGCCGCCGGGCAATCGTAAACATAATCCAACTCATCAGGAGGCTTAACGCATGAAGCACGCGACGATCACGGATGCGGCTTTGATTGGCGATGCCAATTTGAAGTCTGCCGCGAAACCTCGAGGACGACCGATACATAAAATGCTGGTGTCGTTTTCAGCCGCCTATTTCGTCGGCGCGCTGGTCACCGATCTTGCCTATTGGCAGGTTCCCGACGTCGTGTGGGAAAGGTTCTCGATCTGGCTGATCGCCGCGGGCCTGGTCATGGCTGGCCTTGCCGCCGTCGCCTACGCGGTCGACCTTGCCGGCGGCAGACAAATCGATAGGCCAGCTTGGCCCCGCATTATTGGCTACGCGCTCGCCGTCTCGCTCTCGCTGGTCAACGCCTTCGTTCACAGCCGCGACGGCTACACCGCAGTGGTGCCGACAGGTCTGATGCTTTCCGCGCTCGTCGTCGCCGTTCTCTTGTTGACGGCCGGGGTTGCTTCGGCCCTGGCAAATCACCATCGGGCTGGAGGTTAATATGATGCATGCCCTTAAAAATGCAGGCTCCGCAAGGCTAGTGCGTCGTTTCGCTTTTCTCTCTGTCGCTGTCGCTGCGCTTACACTCGCTGGCTGCGACGATAACGGCGGCGACCCGAGAGTGCAGATCGGCGCCCATCCCGTGCTGCCCCAGCTGCAGCAGTATTTGATGCCTCCGATACGAATCGCAAAGGCGGTCGGATGGGGAAAAGACGAAACTCCCGCCGTGCCGCAAGGACTGCAGGTCAAGGCATTGGCGACCGGCTTTGAGCATCCGCGCTCCCTCTACGTCCTCCCCAACGGTGACGTGCTGGTGGTCGAGAGCAATGGTCCAAAAGCGCCAATTTACCGGCCGAAGGACGTTATCACCGGCTGGGTACAGTGGTTCGCCGGCGCCAAAGCAAAGGATGCCAACCGCATCACGCTCATACGCGATACCAATGGCGATGGCGTTCCCGACCTGCGCACCGTCTTTCTGGACCACCTCAACTCGCCGTTTGGCGTCGCCCTGGTCGGCCACGATCTTTACGTCGCCGACACCGATGCCATCGTCCGCTATCCCTATCAGGATGGACAGACCAGCATCACCGCGCCGGGCACCAAGCTTACCGATCTTCCCGGCGGGCCGATCGATCATCACTGGACAAAGGCCCTGTTGGCCAGTCCGGACGGCTCCAAGCTCTATGTCGGGGTCGGATCAAACAGCAACATCGGCGAAAACGGAATTGGCGCGGAATATGAACGCGCCGCGATCTGGGAGGTCGACCGCGCATCAGGTGCGCATCGCATCTTCGCCAGCGGCGTGCGCAATCCCACCGGGCTGCAGTGGGAGCCCGAGACCGGCAAACTCTGGGCCATCGCCAACGAGCGCGACGAGATCGGGCCGGACCTGGTCCCGGATTATCTGACCTCGGTGCAGGATGGAGGCTTCTACGGCTGGCCCTATAGCTATTATGGCCAACACCTCGATCCCCGCATCATGCCGCAGCGGCCCGATCTGGTGGCCACAGCGATTGCGCCCGATTACGCGCTCAGCTCGCACGTCGCGCCATTGGGATTGGCGATGTACAGCGGCACCGAGCTTCCCGCCAACTACCGCAGCGGCGCATTTGTCGGCGAACACGGAAGCTGGGATCGAACGCCACTCAACGGCTACAAAGTGGTGTTCGTGCCGTTCAGCGGCGGAAAGCCCAGCGGAGCGGCGCAGGATGTGGTCACAGGTTTCCTCGATGCCGACAACCACGCGCGTGGAAGGCCGGTCGGTCTGGCAGTTGATAAGGCCGGCGCATTGCTGATCGCCGACGATGTCGGAAACACCGTTTGGCGCGTGTCATCAGCGCACCCCAGTTCTTCACCGAAGCCGGGCACCTAGCAGTCCACATGATTCCAATAAAAAAGCCCGGCGCAGGCCGGGCTTTTTGCTTTGCCGGAAGGTATCACTGACCGGCGGGTGCCGAGATCACATGGCCCTCACTGTAGTCGGACAAGTCATGTTGTTCGAAAGGCGAAATCAGGAAATCGTTCGCCTTGCGGAACTGTTCGGTCGCATGCACGCGCCCGCGATCCGATTTGAGGGCGTGGCGCTCGGCTGCCGCGGCGATCTGAACCGTCGACCCGACAATCAGCAACGCGCCGAGAACGGTTGGAACTGTCTTTCGCATTGTATTCTCCTTTGAATAGTTGATCGGACACGCACGCTGCGGCGCGAGCCACTGCATCCCGCCATTGCGCCGTATGTCTGTCCAAGAAATAGTGGCGCGCGACGCTCTCGCTGGACCCAATGGGGTCACTATCGCGTCATTCCTGTTAGCAATTTCTCCATTCTAAATTAGGCATTTTCCAATAACGCGACGAAGCGAGCGCGCGGAATAACGCCTCGCGTCTTTCACTTCGCGGCTTTCAAAATCCTGTCTTCCGATTTCTTCAGGTTGGCAGCGCTCCGTTGTAGCGCCTGTTTCTCTTCGGATGACATCTCCGGTTCGAATATCCGGACTGCGCCATTTCGGCCGACAACGCTTGGCAGTGAGAGCGTAACGCCGAAATTGTCGTTGTAGCTCCCTATTGGCAATACCGCCCGCTCATCGCGAAGAACGATCTCCGCGATCCGTGCCGCCACGATACCGATGCCAAACTGGCTCGCGTCATTGCCTTCGATGATGGTGATATTGGCATACCGCACGCTATTTTCGACTTGCTCGCGCACGTTATCGAGGATCTCGCCGCGCTCTCTGACAAGTGAGCTGATAGGCACACCGGCAATGCGGGCGCTCGACCAGAGGAACACCTGCGACACACCGTGTTCCCCAACAACCTGCGCCTCGACCTGATTGGCATCGACCTCGAAATGTTCTGCCAGGTGAACTCGGAATCGCAAGCTGTCCAGGAAGGTACCCGTGCTCAGGACGCGGTCATGCCCCGCGCTGATGCGGGCAACATCGGCGAGAGGATCTGGCGGATCGGTCACAACCAAAATGACAGCACGCGGTGCGGCGCGGACGATGCGCGGAACAATGTCGCGATAGATTTCGGCATTGGTATCCAAAAGGCGCAATCGACCTTGGGGATCGTTACGGTCCGTGGCACCGCCGGCCTTTTCGTTGATGCCGGCAGTAATCATCACCAATGCTGCATTCGCCAGATCGTCGTAGTCCCCGTCGATGACTGTCGTCTTCGGGCAAAGCGGTGCTCCATAGCGAAGATCGGTCGCGACCGCCTTGGCGCGTTTGCGCGTTCGATCCACAATGACGACGTTCCGTGCACTGCCGCGGACCACGACCGCGAGCGCACATGCACAGCCAACTCTTCCGGCGCCGACGATTCCAATCTTCATGATCAAGTCCCTTTCGCAAAATCACATGACGTCAGCATAGTCTTTGCCGGCCGGCGTCTTGGGCAACCGCCCCAAAGCGAATTCGGTAAGGATGCGTGAACACCTCGAATCCGTCGGCGCGCGCGATGGCCGCAAGAGTAATACCTGCCGCATCCGCCATGCGAACGGCCAGCGCCGTCGGCGCTGATACCGACACCATTGCGGTCGCACCGATGGCTGCGGTTTTCTGCACCATCTCCACTGACACGCGACTGGTGAGAAGTATCATCCCCTCCCCGGCCGCGACCGACGCGCGCGCCAGCGCACCCGAGAGCTTATCGAGCGCGTTGTGACGGCCAACGTCCTCGCGCAGGGCAACGATGCCTCCGCTGACATCCCAAAACGCGGCTGCGTGAACCGCGCGCGTCTCGATGTTAAGCTTTTGGCGCGATGATATGTTCCGCATCGCCGTCATAATCTGCTCGGACCAGAATTGCCGGCCGGGGCCGACGACGGCCGCGGGACGCACGGCTACCGCAACTGAATCGATGCCGCATAATCCGCAGCCCGTTGGTCCCGCGATATGCCGCCGTCGCTCCTGCAGGCGATCGGCCTTCGGCTTGCTGAGCCACATCCGCAGTTCGATACCGTCATCAAGACCCACGACGTCCAGCGAATCTATATCAGCCGGAGAGCTGATGACGCCCTCGCTCAGGCTAAAGCCAATCGCAAAATCCTCCAGGTCCTGCGGTGTCGTCATCATCACTGCATAGGTCCCACCGTTATAGGTGAGCGCCACCGCGGTCTCTTCCGGGATCGAGCGAGCGCCGGAACTGAGACCGGCATGGCGCCATATCTGGCGATCAACGACCCGGGCTGCTTCCATCATGGAGAGTAGACGTCGCGAAGTGATGTGGCTTTCTCAACTAAAAACGAATTTAGCTTTCGAAAAACCGCGCCGCTGCGCGCTTCCCTGAGGCGCCCGGCCGTTGATCTCACGCGCGCTCACCTTTTGTTTGAACGCACCGGGTTTGCAATGTCGGATCATTGAAAGCGAATTTACTAGAGACGGTGGACGAGAATGTCCATCTCCAGCCCATAGCGACGTCGGCGTTTGTCTTGCTCAGACACGTCGACAGCTGACGAAGGTCCTGCGGCGGAACGTCCGCCCATTCCAATGGAGAAATATCATGAGAGGACGATTGATGACGGTTTTGGCAACCGTACTGCTTGCCGGCAGCCTCGTTGCCACTGGGGCACAAGCCCGCGGCGGCGGTGGCGGCGGCGGTGGTGGTGGACATGGTGGTGGTGGCGGCGGTGGACATGGTGGTGGCGGCTTTGGTGCCGGCCAAATGGGCGGCTTTGGCGGAGGGCATATCGGTGGCTTCGGCGGAGGTCACATGGGAGGTTTTGGCGGAGCCCACATCGGCGGCATTGGCGGAGGCCACATCGCCGGCATCCGCGGTGATCACTTCGGCGCTGGAAGGCGTCATTTCGCCGGACGTGGTTTTTACGACTACGGCCTCGATTGTCCGTATTACCTGTCCTACAACCCGCCTTACACCTGCACCTACTAAACGTTACGCCGATCCGAAAGCCGCCGACGCGCGGCTTTCGCGGCTTCAATGGGCTCACCTGGAACGTTGGCCACCAGCGCCGGCGCTTCCGGGTGGGCCCAACTCATTCGGCGGCAAGCACAGCGTCCGCTTACCCAAGCAACGCCAATTCGACAGCCAACTCCGACTGAATTCGAATTTAAAGTCCTAAACCTCAATTTAATGGCTCCCCCGCACCCCACGCTTATCCTCTGGTCATCCGCTCGAGTTTCGAACGGCAGAAGATATCCACGATTTCACGACGGAGCGATTACCATGGGCATCGAGGGACAATTCGCAGGCCTCGCAGTTCGAACCCGGCATCAACCGGCATTTGTCAGAGGTGGACGCGGTAAGGGGTATCTCTCCGACATCGGGCGTTTCGCCATGCTCGAAAGGGATCAGGAATATCAGCTCGCCAAGCGTTGGCGCGAGCACGGCGATCGAAATGCTGCGGATCAGCTGGTCACAAGTCATCTGAGGCTCGCCGCCAAGATCGCCATGGGCTACCGTGGATACGGTCTCCCCGTTGCGGAAATGATCTCGGAAGGCAATGTTGGCCTGATGCAGGCATTGAACCGCTTTGAGCCCGAAAAGGGCTTTCGCTTCGCCACCTACGCGATGTGGTGGATCAGGGCCTGCATACAGGATTACATTCTGCGTTCGTGGTCACTTGTGAAAATCGGCACGACCACAAACCAGAAGAGGCTTTTTTTCAAGCTGCGCTCGGCGAAAAGCAAAATCGCTGCACTCGAAAGCGGCGACCTTCGTCCCGATCAGGTGACCTTGATCGCACAGAGTCTCGATGTCACGGACCAGGACGTTGTCGACATGAATCGGCGCCTCGGCGGTGACAAATCGATCAATGCGCCAATTCACGATGACGGCGACGCGAATGAATGGCAGGATTATCTCGTTGATCAGTCCCCCTCTCCGGAAGCCATCGTCGTCGAACAGGATGAGGCCGAACGCCATCGCAAGGCGCTGAGCGCCGCGATCGACGTGCTGGACGGCCGGGAACGGAGCATCTTCGAGGCACGTCATTTGGCCGATGAACCGCTGACGCTTGAGGAGCTTGCAATAAAGTTCAAGGTATCACGGGAGCGCATCCGGCAAATCGAAGCGCGCGCGTTCGAGAAAGTACGGAAAGCCGCCAAGGCCCGCGCCACACCGGCGCCGGCGGCGATGTCGGCGGTGTTGGCGGCCTCGCACACCTGAACCAACATCCGATCGGCGAGAATCGCGCTTAACAACCCTAGGCTGTTGCAACTGATCGACCCCGCTTGGCCTCTAGGCGAAGCGGGGCTTCATGTGTCGTGGAGCTCGTTCGCCTGCCCAAGCTTGCGTCGGGCTTTTTCGCGACCGGCGATATGCAATCATTGCCTATTTGGCTTTACTTGCTGGCCGTCTCCAGCAATCTGCGCAGCACCTCGTGGTTGGGCGAAGGGTGCAGCAGAACCGGGGTCGATTTGTAGGAAGGCGTGCCGGATTTTGCGTCGTAATGGTCCAGTGCAACCAGGACATTCGCTTCCGGATAGTAGGCCGCAATCGAGCCCTGCGCGATTTTGTAGGCGACCGCCGTCAGGTTGCGCATGACCCGTTTGTTCGCCTTCGATCCCGCATCGGCTACGACCGTGATGTCAACGAGATCGCCGTGCTTCAGGCCGCGGCTTGCGAGGTCACGCTCGTTGACGAAAACCACGTCACGCCGGCCGGCAATTCCGCGATAACGATCATTCATGCCGTAGATCGTCGTGTTGTACTGATCGTGGCTTCTGATCGTCGTGAGCGTGAGAGCTTCGCGATCCCCGACGCGAGGGTCCTCATCTATGCCGGGATAGACCAGGAAATTGGCCTTTTTCGTCGGTGTCCGCCACTCGCGCTCCGATGCCGCGACATAGAGCCGAAATCCGCCGGGTTTCTTGATGCGGGCATTGAAGTCGGCGAAGTCCGGAAACACCGCCTCGATGCGATCGCGGATCTTGCCGTAATCGGAAATCAGGTCCGCCCAATTAACCCGGGTGTGCGGCAAAGTGGCCAGCGCCATCCCTGCGATGATGGCCGGCTCTGATTTCAGGTGCTCGGAGGCGGGTTTCAGGCCGCCACGCGAGGCGTGGACCATCGACATGGAATCTTCCACGGTAACCGACTGGGGGCCGGTGGCCTGAATATCGATCTCGGTACGTCCAAGACAGGGAAGGATGATGGATTGCTTCGCCAACAGCAAATGCGAGCGATTGAGTTTGGTCGCGATATGCACCGCGAGATCCAGGTTCCGCATCGCCTTGAACGTCACTTCCGGATCGGACATCGCAACCGCAAGATTGCCGCCGAGACAGACCAGGGCCTTCGAGCGGCCATCCCGGATCGCCTCGATAGCCTCGAGCGCATTGTGGCCCTTGTTGCGTGGCGGTTCGAATCCGAATACGCGGGCCAGTCCATTCAGAAGCTCGTCATTCGGAACCTCGGTGATGCCAACCGTGCGGTCTCCCTGCACATTGGAGTGGCCGCGCAACGGAGAAATGCCGGCGCCCTGGCGCCCGATGTTGCCGCGGAGCATCAACAGATTGGCGATCTGCTGCACATTGCCTGTACCATGGCGATGCTGGGTGATCCCCATCCCGTAGTTGAGGATGACGCGCTCCGCTTTGGCATAGATGTTGGCGGCGTACTCGATATCCGATCGCGACAGGCCGGAAGCTTCCTCGATCGCATCCCAGGAGGTCGCGTCAAGGTCCGTCAGCAGCTCAGAGAGTCCGGTCGTGTGATTTGCAATGAATTCGCGGTCGAGAACACCCGCGCCGCCTTCGGCGAGGCTTTTGGCATCGAGTGCCACGATGGTCTTCATGATACCCTTCAGCACAGCGATGTCGCCGCCGACCTTCACCAGATAATAGGTCGAGGCGATCGGCGTCGAACCCAAGGTCAGCATCTCGACCGGGTGTTGCGGCGAGGTGAACCGCTCCAGCCCGCGCTCGCGCAGCGGGTTGAAGACGATGATCGGCGCGCCTCGCTTGGACACCTCGCGAAGCGTGGTCAGCATGCGTGGGTGATTGGTCCCGGGATTGTGGCCGATGCAAAAGACCGCGTCGCAATGGTCGAAATCCTCGAGCGTCACTGTTCCCTTGCCGACGCCGATCGATTCTGGCAGGCCGACGCTCGTCGCTTCATGACACATGTTTGAGCAATCGGGGAAGTTATTGGTTCCGAACTCCCGCGCGAACAGCTGATAGAGAAAAGCGGCTTCGTTGGATGCGCGGCCCGACGTATAAAACTCGGCCATATCGGGATGCGGCAACGCACGGAGCGCCGCGCCGATCGTCTTCAACGCCTCGTCCCACGAAATCGGCAGATATCGATCGCTTGCCCGGTCGTAGGCCATCGGATGGGTGAGACGCCCCTCATTCTCAAGATCGAAATCGCTCCATTTCCAGAGTTGGCTGACCGTATGCGCGGCAAAGAACTCCGGCGTCGTGCGTTTGGCCGTCGCCTCCCATGAGACTGCTTTGGCGCCGTTCTCGCAGAACTCAAACGGCGAGGTGTGCTTCGGATCGGGCCAGGCGCAGCCCGGGCAATCGAACCCGTGCGGCTGGTTCATGGTGAGCAGGCCGTGCGCCTCCTTGACGATGGCCTTCTGGCCGCGGACGGCATCCGCAACGGCTTTCAGCGCGCCCCACCCGGCGGCAGCGCCCTCGTAATCGCCGACGCCTACGACATCGTCTTCGCTCATCGAGCTCTCCATGATCGCGATACTTGTCAATGTTCTTCATCAGGGATGATCCGAGAGACATCGGCAGCGAACGAGAGCCGCTCAATTAAAAGTATTGTTAGACACCAAGGGTGCGCGGAATTGGGTCGCGCAACCGGCGCATCGAGGCACGACTTTAATCCGTGCCAGGACAATAAATGCGTATTTAATTGAACAGGCCGGGCGAGCGGTCCACCTTCCGGCGAAGAAAAAATAGCCGAAGCAAAACGAGAACCTCCATGCGTGTCCTACTTGCTACATCGATCCTCGCTAGCATTCTGATTTTGAGCAGCATCGCCGCCAAGGCAGGGCCGATGGAGACAGCTCCGTTGCCCGCCGCCGCCCCGACAACCGTTCACGTTCAACCGCGAGCGAAGGGTTTCATTCCGCATTCTGCAGCGAGCCGTGCCGAGCAAAGAAGGCTCTCAAGGTTCGACGCAAGGCAGGAGAAGCGAGACAAGGCGCTGGACAAGGAATTGAGCAGCTGCGGCTGCTGATTTTCCGAAGCTTCGAGCCACGCTACTGAGGGATTGACCGATGTTCGTTAGCATCGCACCAGGCGAGATCGTTACAAAGCAGAGAATGCGAGTCCAAGGCGCGTTGATTGCCGCGATCCTCCTCCCAGCGCTCTTCGTGTGCAACGTTGCCAGAGCGCAAGTTACCGGAATGGTCAGCCCGACACCGAGCATGGGGGCAACCTCACCGCTTGGCATAACGACCGGCTCGTCGGTGCCTCCGACCGGCATTCCCTTTGGCTCGACCGAAGTCGCATCACCCGGAGTTAGCCCGGCCCCTATTGTAACGGGCACGATTTCAATGCCGAGCGGCAGTGCGACATGCTCGACCTTAGGGACTTCGCCATCTGGGATGTACGGCTCGAGCGCAACCTACGACGGCGGCGGAATCGCAGCTGGGACAGCAGCTCCCGCTACTGCGGCATCGCCGGAAATGTCGACCTCTTCGGCAATGACGACATCATCGGGGATGTCAGCGACGTCGGGAATGTCAACAACCTCAGGCATGCTGCAAACTTCGGGCATGTCGGGAATGTGCGGCTCGGGTTCAAGCGGCATCGCCTCTTCTTCGACTCCGACCTCAACGTCACCGACCGCGCCAGGTGGCGGCGCTCGAACCGGAATCCCGTTGGGGTCTACCGAGATCGGCAACCTTGGGGTCAGTTCCGCGGCTGCCGTACCAACGATGGGCGTTTTACCCACTGTGGGCACCGTGGGGCCAGTGCCAACGATGCCCACCGTTACATCTCCGCCCACCCTTTTATCTCCAACGACAAGCACCGCTTCCGGGAGCACTCTTCCGGGGCACAATCTGAGCGGATCAACACTAGCGCCGACGGGTGCAGGCTCATGACTAAAGAGCCGAGCCTGACCATCAGAACCACCGGAGCGGCGATCATTCCGCGCGGCTAACAACTGAAGCAATTTCCCATCTGGGAGCGAAATCCGCCATGAAAAAGAGAGTTATCGTCACCGCTGCCTTACTAATTGCTGCTATTGCGGCCGGCGGTGTTTATTTGACGCATTTCCAGCCGTTGGAGAGGGCCGCTGCTGCGCCGGCTCCGCCACCCGCGGTGCCGATCGTCGCCGGGACGGTCGATCAGCATGACGTGCCGATCTATCTTAGCGGTGTCGGCACGGTGATCGCGTACAACACCGACGTCGTTCGCGCCCAGATCCAGGGGCAGATCATCAGCATCAATTTCACGGAAGGCCAGACCGTGCACGCGGGGGACCTGCTCGCGCAGATCGACCCGCGCCCCTATCAAGCCTTGATCGACCAATACACCGCAAACCTGGAACGCGATCAAGCCCAGCTCGTCAACGCCCAGGCCAATCTCACGCGCTACACCACGTTGGGAGAAAAAGGCTGGGCCACGCCGCAATTGCTCGAGACCCAGAAGGCGCAAGTCGGACAGCTGCAGGCCGCCATCAAGGCCGACCAGGCGCTGATTGATGCGGCGAAAGTGCAACTCAGCTTCACGCGGCTGACATCGCCTATCGATGGCGTAGTGGGGATTCGTCAGATCGATGTCGGCAATATCATCAGCCCATCGAGCACGAACGGACTTGTCGTCGTGACGCAGATCAATCCGATTTCGCTGATCTTCACTCTGCCGGAAACGGTGTTGCCGCGAATCCAGCAGCAGCAGGAAAAAACCAAGGCTCCCCTAGCGGTTCTCGCCTACAGCCAGGACGATACGACCCTGCTGGATCAAGGCGTGCTCGGCCTGGTCAACAACGAAATCCTGCAGACAACGGGTTCGATCCAGCTCAAGGCGAATTTTGCCAACCAGCAGCACAAGCTCTGGCCCGGCGAACTCGTCAACGCGCGGCTGCTTGTCGATACAAGGCAAAACGGCCTGACCGTCGCCGCATCGGCTGTGCAACAGGGCCCGAATGGGGCCTATGTCTACGTCGTCAATCCCAACGATACGGTCGAGACCCGGCCGGTCAAGGTCGCGCAGATCAGCGGCGGCCAAGCCCTCATCGATTCCGGCCTCACGGCTAACGAGCAGGTCGTGGTCGACGGACAATACAAGCTGCAGCCAGGCACGCGCGTCACGATGCTGCACGGCAAGGCAGCACAGGAAGCCATCGCACAAAGCGCGCAGCAGGCACCGATCCCATGAACATATCCGCACCGTTTATCCACCGGCCGATTGCCACCGCACTTCTGATGGTCGGACTTTTGGTCGGCGGATTGGTCGCATATCCGCTGTTGCCGGTGGCGGCCCTGCCGAATGTCAATTACCCGACCCTTCAGATCACGGCCCAGTTGCCGGGCGCCGATCCGCAGACCATGGCGTCTTCGGTGGCGACGCCTCTCGAATTGCAATTCGGTGAGATCCCGGGTCTGACCCAGATGACGTCGGCGAGCGCCCTCGGCTACACCCAGATCACGCTCCAGTTCGATTTGAACCGCCAAATCGACGGAACGGTGAGCGATACACTATCGGCGATCAATGCCGCGACCCCATACCTTCCGACAGGCATGCCGTATCCGCCGACGATCCGCAAGGTCAATCCGGCCGACACGCCGATCCTGGTGCTCGGCCTGACCTCGGACACGTTGCCATTGACCACCGTTGACGCGTACGCGGAAAATATCCTGCTGCAAAAGATATCGCAGATATCCGGAGTTGGTCTCGTGGGTATCGGCGGTCAGCAGAAGCCCGCCGTTCGCGTGCAACTCGATCCGGAAGCGCTGGCGGCCCGCGGCATCAACCTCGAGGACGTGCGGACGGCGCTTGGCCAAGCCAATGTCGATCTTGCGAAAGGCACGCTCAACAGCCCGCGCCAGACCTACACGCTTAACACCAACGATCAACTGCTGAAGGCCGACGATTACGCCAATCTGGTGATCGCCTATCGCAATGGATCGCCGGTCCGCATACGCGATGTCGGCCGGGCCATAAGCGCGCCGGAGAACGATCTGATCGCGGGCTGGTTCAACCAGAAGCGCGCGGTGATCCTGGCGATCCAGCGCCAGCCCGGCGCCAACGTCATCAATACCGTGAACCGGATCAAGGCAATGATGCCGGTCCTTCAGGCCTCGATCCCGCCGGCGGTCAAGGTCAACATCATCTCCGATCGCACCGAGACCATCCGGGCTTCGGTCAGCGACGTGCAATTCACGTTGATGCTGACGGTGGCGCTGGTGGTGATGGTAATCTTTCTCTTCCTGCGAAATTTCTGGGCTACGGTGATTCCGGCGGTCACTGTTCCTCTGTCGCTGATCGGCACCTTCGCCGTGCTTTACGAGCTCGGCTATAGCCTCGATAACCTCTCGCTGATGGCCCTGTCGATCGCGGTCGGCTTCGTGGTTGATGACGCCGTCGTCGTGATCGAGAACATCGTGCGCCATATGGAGGAAGGCGCCTCGCCGTTCGAGGCGTCGCTGAAAGGTGCCGGCGAGATTGGCTTCACCATCGTGTCGATCACGCTGTCGCTGATCGCCGTCTTCATTCCGCTGTTTCTAATGGGCGGATATGTGGGTCTGTTGTTCCGCGAATTTGCCGTCACCGTCAGCGTTTCCCTGGTGCTGTCGCTGCTGATCTCGCTCACGCTCACGCCGATGATGTGCGCGTACCTGCTGAAGCCGGAGGGCAAGCAACACGGATGGCTCTACCGGGTTTCCGAACGCGGCTTCGATGGTCTCCTCAACCTCTATGAGGCGGGCCTCAAGATCGTGCTGCGTCACCGCTTCGTTACCCTTATGACGATGTTCGGCACCATTGCGCTGACCGGATATCTGTACATGGTCATCCCCAAAGGCTTCTTTCCGGAACAGGACACTGGATTGATCATCGGCCTCTCCGAGGCGGCACAGGATATCTCCTTTCAGGCCATGGCCGAGCGCCAGCAAGCGTTGCTCAATGCCCTGATGCGGGACCCCGCGGTCGCCTCGGTCGGTTCCGCGGTCGGCGCCGGCGGTGGCAACACGACGGTCAATGACGGCCGCGTTTACATTGCTCTCAAGCCGAA
>VAZV01000014.1 GCA_005884765.1 Alphaproteobacteria bacterium | reverse complement strand
TTCGGCAGCGATAGCCTCCGAAACGTCCTTGGCCTAATGTTCGAGGGTATTGAATGCGACGAGCAAAGCGGATCGTTGAATTGATGTCTAGGACCCGGTTGGGTTCGATGTCCGCATTTGGCACTTGGCAGACATGGGCGGCTAAGCTGACGATGTCCCCTCGCGAGGTAAAGCGGACAATCACGGCCACGAGCGCCGATGTCCTTTAGTGTGAAGGGTTTCGGATGCCGGCCCCATGACGGTGGGGCCGCGCGCACGGGGCCGGCGTCCGAAAGCCTCCAAGGGAGGAAACCGCGCGTGAGGGAACGAAGGCCGTGCCGCAGGTGCTATGGCGATTTGAGAGCCGCGGGAGAGATTTGCAATCGGGATCGAGGCGCCCCGGCAAGTTGGCCGACGGTGAAGCGGCTGGTGAATCGGCGGCGGATCGCGTCGGGCATGATGAACTGTCGGACGATTTGAGACGAGGGCTGGATATCTGAGCGTGCTCTGCCGTGGCCGGTCGAAGGCCGGCGAGCGCGCTGACGAGATTTGCGGGATTGTGACGGGCTCATGAGGTGTCGATCCTGATGACGTTCGTTGGACCTGTCGGCCGATGCCGTGGCGTTGCACCGCGCTCGAAGACCTCGATGATGATCATGCGACCGCCGCAGCATGGACAACTCGGCTTGCTGGGATCGACGGCGGTTGCGGCAGGCTGGCCGTCAGGTCTTGCAACGGCGAGCAGCTCACGGGCGCGCGCGATGTTGTCGGCGCAAGCGCTTTTGGCAAACAGGCCGTAGTGGCGGATGCGGTGGAAGCGGGATGGCAGCACGTGGATGAGGAAGCGGCGGACGAACTCGTCCGTGGCGAGCGTCATGCGCTTGTATCGATCGCGGTCCCCGACGCGATAGTCCTTCCACTTGAAGGTGATGCCGTGCTCGTCGAAGGCGATCAAGCGGCTGTTGGCAATGGCAACGCGGTGGGTGTAACGCGCCAGATAGGCCAGCACGGCTTCAGGTCCGCCGAACGGGCGCTTTGCGTAGACGACCCACTCGGCTTTGCGCAGCGGCGCGAGATAAGCCGTGAAGCATTGCGCATCGGCCAGATATAGGTGGGCGCCGAAGAAGCTGAGGCGACCGGCTTGGTGTGCGGCGGCGAGCTTCTCCAGGAACAGCCGGCGGAACAGGCGCGAGAGCACGCGTACGGGGAGAAAGAATCCCGGCCGGCACGCCACCCAACGCTCGCCGTCGGGCGAGATGCCGCCGCCCGGGACGATCATGTGGACGTGCGGGTGATGGGTCATGGCCGAACCCCAGGTATGCAGCACCGAGGTGATGCCGATGCGGGCACCGAGATGCTTCGGATCGGCGGCGATTGTCAGCATGGTCTCGGCCGAGACCTTGAACAGCAGATCGTAGACGACGGCCTTGTTCTGGTAGGCGATATCGGCGATCGGTGCCGGCAGCGTGAACACCAGGTGATAATACGGCACCGGCAGCAGGTCGGCCTCGCGCGCGGCGAGCCATTCCTTGGCGGCGGCGCCCTGGCACTTCGGGCAATGCCGGTTGCGGCAGGAATTGTAGGCGATCGTCGTAAAGGCGCAGTCCTCGCAGCGCGCGACATGGCCGCCGAGGGCTGCCGTCCGGCAGCTCTCGATCGCCGACATCACCTTCATCTGGTCGAGGCTGACATGGCCGGCATTGGCTTTGCGCCATGCCGGGCCACGGTCGCGGAAGATATCCGCAACCTCCAAGGCCGGGCGCGACACGCGCGCAGCGTTAGCCGGGCGGCCGAACCTCGCTGGGCTTGAGCGCGATGTGCTCCAGCGGACTCATGACCTTGCTGATCGTCTTGGTGGCGACGCGGGTATAGAGCGCCGTGGTGTCGAGCTTGGCATGGCCGAGCAGCACCTGGATGACGCGGACGTCGATGTTCTGCTCGAGCAGGTGGGTGGCGAAGCTGTGCCGCAAGGTGTGCAGCGAGACGCGCTTATTGATCTCCGCCATCTGGGCGGCGGCATGGCAGGCGCGATTGAGCTGGCGCGTGGTCATCGGCTGAGCCGGATCGCGGCCGGGGAACAGCCAGCCCTGCGGCCGCGCCGCCTTCCACCAGGCGCGCAGCAGGTTGAGCAGATGCGGCGACAACATGACGTTGCGGTCCTTGCCGCCTTTGCCTTGCTCGACGCGGATGATCATCCGCTGGCTGTCGATGTCGGAGACCTTGAGCGAGACCACCTCGGCGGCACGCAGGCCTGCCCCATAGGCCACGCTCAGCGCCGCCTTGTACTTCAGCCCCGGCGCGGCATCGAGCAGCCGCGCCACTTCTTCGGGGCTGAGAACCACCGGCAGCTTGCGCGGCTCGTGAATGACATGCGTATGTTCGACGATCTCGTGCCGCTTCAGCGTGACCCGAAAGAAGAACCGCAGCGTCGAGACGGTCTGGTTGATGGTCGCAACTCCGACGCCGCTCGCGGTCAGATGCAGCTGATACCGGCGCACGTCCTCGAAGGTCGCCGTATCCGGTGATCGCCCGAGGAACGCGGCGAAGTTCTTGACCCTTTGTACGTAGTCATGCTGGGTCTTCGGCGCGAGCTTGCGGATCGCCATGTCTTCGATCATGCGCCGGCGCAACGGGCTCATTGCCTCGTCGGTCATGGGGGTGCTCCTGGCTTGAGTGAGGTTGTCGAAACACCTCGATCTCAAGACAGGACGCTCCGTT
>VAZV01000275.1 GCA_005884765.1 Alphaproteobacteria bacterium | reverse complement strand
CGAAGGCGGCACCAGAATGCCGATCGCCTCCTGAATCGATTCGATGGCGCGCTCGGCTGCACGCGCGCCGTGGGCGATCAGGTCATCGGCGCGGTGGAAGTCGAACCAGCCGATCTGGCCGACCCGGGGCGAAATCAGAAGATCGGGCGGATCGCCGGCGAGCCGCGCGCGGGTGATGCGGTCCTGCATGATGTTGAAGGCGTCGACCATGACGGTGGATATGCCGGGCCGCCCCGCGCCGCCGAAGAACTCGCGCTTGACGGTGCGCTCGGCGGAAAAGAATTTGCCGAAGCCGCGTTTCGGCGGGGCCGGGTCCATCACTTCGGGGGCCGCAACCGTGGTTCCCGTCGTCGGCCCGTGGGAATAGATCGTCGTGGAATGGGCGAACACGTCGCTTGAGAGATTGGCAGCGATCACGATTTCTGCGCCAAAGGCGCGCGCGGCCGACACCGGCACCGGGTTCACCAGTGCGCCGTCGACCAGCCAGCGATCGCCGACCAGCACGGGCGCGAATATCCCGGGCAGGGCGTAGGAAGCGCGCATCGCGTCGGCAATGCGGCCGTGGGTCAGCCATATCTCGTGACCGGTGCGTACCTCGGTCGCGACGGTAGCAAATTTCACCGGCAACTCTTCGATCAGGCTCGGGCCCATGGCGGCCTCAAGCTCGGCAGCAAGCTTGGTGCCGCCGATCAAGCCTGATCCGTTGAGGCGGATGTCGAGGTAGCTGATGACACTTCGCGGCTGCAGGCTGCGCGCCCAATCCTCCAGCCGGTCGAGCTGTCCGGCGGCATAGGCCCCGCCAACCACCGCGCCAATCGAGATCAGGCCGACTACCTTACCTTCCTCGACCACAGGCAAGTGCCTGAACTTGCCCAACGTCATCATTTCCATGATGCCGGCGACAGTGTCGGACTCTCTGCAACTGACGACTTTGCGGGTCATCACCTCGTTGACGGATTCGTCGAGTACGCCGGCGCCACGCTCGCTCAACGCGCGTACGATATCGCGCTCGGACAGGATGCCTTCGATGCGGCCCTCGTTCATC
The DNA here is from genome assembly GCA_005884765.1 of Alphaproteobacteria bacterium. Lineage (GTDB taxonomy): Bacteria > Pseudomonadota > Alphaproteobacteria > Rhizobiales > Xanthobacteraceae > Bradyrhizobium. Next base: position 6,335 of record VAZV01000275.1, on the reverse strand, counting down.
ACCAACACCGCACCGATCTTTCTTTCGCCGAGAATCTTGACCGCCGCCGCGAGCTTGGCGTCCGGTTCGACGCTCAGGACCTGGTGGCCTTTGGAATCGAGAATTGAACGTACCGTCATGGTCGCCTCCCTGAATCGGTTCGTGCCCCGTGAGTAGGGTTCGACTTCTTGACGAGTCTTAATCAACAGCTTGGCGCCGGTTTCGTTTCAGGCGTTCTTGGCGGGCACCGCTATGATGCGCGCCGGCCAGCTTTGCTACGTCGAATTGTCACGCGGAATGATGGAGGAAATCAGGCTGCGCCGCAAGCGTCGGATCAAGCACGATCCGGCGTACCGGGAGACGACGCATCTGCAGCATCGGCGGGAGCGCGCGGCACCGGATCGAACAGCGAAAACAGCACGAGGCCTGCGAAAAACCCGCCGATATGCGCCTGCCAGGCGACGCTGGCGCCGTCCATGCCGATTGCGATCGATCCGATCCCGAAGATGAGGTTGACGGCGAACCAGATCGCGAGAAAAGCCAGCACGCGTCCGTTGCGCAAAGCGCGCGACAGCGACAATGCCGGCACCTTCGCGGCCAAATCGGCATCGCCGCGGCTGAACGACAGGAAACTGCCCTTGACGAAGGCGAAGCGCATCGCGGCCGCCATGGTGCCGGACACCGAGGCCGAGGCGCCTATCATTGGCGCCACCGCATGTTCATGGGTGACGAGATGGGCGAGCGCGCCGGCCGCAGCCGTTACCGCCATGAAGATGAAAAACCGGATCGCACCGAAGCGGCGCGCCAGCGCGCTGCCAAACGGCAACAGCCACAACACGTTGAAACCAATATGGCTGAGATTAGCGTGCAGCAGCGAATAGGTGACGAAGGTCCAGACTTTGGCGCCGGCGCCACCCGGAAACGTGTAATCCAGCAGCGTCTGGTCATAGCGCTTCGGAATGAACCCGAAGACATCGATGGTCCAGTTCTCCAGTTCCGGCGGCAGCAGCACGCGCAGGTGAATGATCGCGATCAAGACGACATAGGCCGTCAGCGCGGAAGGCAGCGTCAGGATCGGTTCGCGTGGGGCCTCCGGCGGGACTTGTGGCGGCAGTTCCGGCGGCGTTTCTGTGGCAGATTCCATGAGCAGCGGCTGATGCGGGGCGCGATGGACCCAGATAGGCGGCTTTGAGCGGATTGTGCAAGTGCACAACGGCAAAGAACAGGCGCTGGAGATCCAAAGAAAAAAGGAGGGCTCTGAGAAGCCCTCCTTTTCCGTGCCGGTCTTTCCGCGCCAGACAGATGGGCAATTCCCACCCTTTCCTCGCGCGACGACCAAACTCTGTTTGACGCCGCCTGTGTAATCCTCTCGCCGGCAACCTGGAGCGAAACCGGCGAGCCATAGAGCGTGCGAGAGACTATCAGCTTCGCCTTAAGCGCCAAGCCCGTAGTTAACTTAACGTTAACGCAGCAAAGGCGGCGCCGACCAAGCGCAAATGCCGCTTCGGCATGGACGCTGCAAGACCCCTCCTGCACAACAGTAAAGGGAATGTGCGTGCGCGAAAGCGGGACAGATCTGTCCCACCGGACCGTGCGCGGGGTGAGTTTAGCGTATGAAACATCCGTCGAACCGGGAATTCTTTGCGTATTGGGACGACAAGCGCGGCGATACGCGCGCCCCCGAGCGCAGCGATATCGAGCCAGGCGCCGTGCGCGAGCTGCTCGGCGACATCTTCGTGCTGTCTTACGATAGCGACGCCGGCTATCCCTTCCGCGTCGCCGGAACGCGCGTTTGCGCGCTGCTCGGCCGCGACCTCAAGGACCAGAGTTTTTCTAGTTTGTTTGCGGCGGACAGCCGCCGCGAGATCGAGGATATCATCGGCTGCGTCGCCGAAGAGATGCTGGCAGCAGTTGCCGGCATCAGCGCGATCTCGGAAAACGGCTCGCTCGCGCATCTCGAATTATTGCTGTTGCCGTTCAACACCCGCGCCCATTCGCCGGTCAGCCTGACCGGGCTCCTGGCCCCGTTTGAACGCGACCTGACCACGTTGCGCGATTTCAGGTTGACGTCGTGGCGCTATCTGCACCGGCCGGAGAAACTGGTCCCGCGGACCTTGCGCAAGCTCGCGATCGCTCGTGGCTTCATGGTCTATGAGGGCCTGCGCTAAACCAGGCATGCACTTGGCAGGCTGACGGGCGCCCGCGATGCTGCTATCATCCTAAAAAAGATCGTCGCAACGGGGAGCATCGCCATGGACGCCGTGACGCCGAAGGGTTCCGAGACCGCCGACCGCCATTCCCACGTCGTTCGCCCTGACAGCATGGCGTGGCAACAGACCCGCTTTCCCGGCTGCGAAGCCAAGACGCTATTGTTCGATCGCGCAACCGGGCTGATGACCGCGCTGATGCGGTTTGCGCCTGGCGCGGTGCTGCCCGACCACGAGCATGTCAATATCGAGCAGACCTACGTGCTGGAGGGCAGCCTGGTCGACAAGGAAGGCCCGGCGCAGGGTATCGAATGCAAGGCCGGCGAATTCATCTGGCGCGAGGCGGGTAGCCGCCATGTCGCCTGGTGTCCCGAAGGCGGCTTGATGCTGGCGATCTTCCAGGTCCCCAATAAGTTCTTTGAGGCCGACGGCCGCGTCGTCGATGCTTCCGGCGCTGACTGGGACGAGACCTGGGGGCATACCAAGGGTTGAGCTATTCCACCAATTCCGGCCACGGCACGATGGTGGACTTCACCGTCTTCATCGCCATGGCGTCCCCGACTGCCCGCGCGACACCCTCTTCCGAGAACGGATAGATCGTTTGCATTTCGAGCCAGGGATATTTGTCGCGCGTGCGATAGAGCATGTCGACGCCGAGCGGCAGATCGTTGCCGGTAAAGCCCCAGGAGCCGAGCACGTTGAGGTCTTTGGTGCAGATGCGATGCCATGAGGTCTCTATCGAGCCAGCGTCGGTGAACTGGCCCATCTCGACATAGGTGCCGCCGTCGCGCAGCATTTCAATCCCTTCGGGACCCGCGGTCGGATGGCCCGAGCAATCCATCACGAGGTCGGCGCCGAAGCCGCCGACGATGTCGCGTACTTTTTTGATGCGCTCTTCCGGCGTCTTTAAGTCCTCGATATCGACAGTCGCCTCAGCGCCGAATTTTCGCGCGAGATTTAGCCGCGGCGTCTCTGGCGCGCCGACGCAGATCACACGGCCGGCGCCCATTTCCTGCGCGGCTGCGACCGCGAGAATTCCGATCGGGCCGGAGCCCTGGATCACGACCGTATCGCCCCAGGAAAATCCGCCCGCGCGCGCGGCGCGGTTGAAGGCGCGGATGCAGGAGGTCAACGGCTCCGACAGCGCGCCAAGGCGCAAGGGCATGTCGTCGGGGAGTTTGTAGATCTTGGTGCCCGGCAGCATGTCGAGATCGACATAGACATATTCCGCCCAGCCGCCCCACAGATGCGGTGCCTTGTCGAAGCCGAGGTAGCGGCCGTAATAGACCGGCGTCAGGCACTTGTTGGCGCTTTGCGGATAATGGATGCAGTAATAGCAGCGGCCGCACGGCATCAGTGGCGGGATCATCACTTTCGATCCCACTGTAAGTGGCTTGCTCATGAAATCTTCGGTGAACTTGGAGCCGACCTCGACCAGCACGCCGCCGATCTCGTGACCGAGCGTGAACGGCCACGGCAATGGCTTCGGCCAATGTCCTTTCAGAATATGCAGATCGGTGCCGCAAACCCCGCAGGCGCCGACCTTGATCAGCGCCGCTTTGCTTGGAATCTTCGGCCACGGCACGGTGCGGATGACGGGCTGCGCGCCCGGGCCGTCATAGGTGCAAACCCTGATCTGTTCCATGAGGTTTCCTTAAGGCCCTTCGGGATTTGTTTTACTGTGGGCGGAAGCGGATTCTTAAGTGATGCAAACGCAGATGCCAACCGGTTCACTGAGGCCGTCATTGCGAGCAAAGCGAAGCAATCCATAGCGCCGCAAACGGAGAAATGGATTGCTTCGTCGCGTTGCTCCTCGCAATGACGGCGTCGAGGTTCCGGGTTCGCTTCGCGCCCCGGAATGACGGCGCTAACGAGCGGTTGACATCCCCATGCTGCCGTCGGAGCTTGCGCGATAATTTCAACGGGGAGCGAAATATTGCGCAATCGCTGGGGCATTCTTGCCGTCTTATTCGTCGTGCGCCTCACCATCGCTTTTCAATTTCAAAGTGTCGCGGCCGTGGCGCCGCTGCTTGGTCATGATTTCGGCGTCACCCTTGCCGAAATCGGAGTCTTGATCGGCCTGTATTTCACGCCGGGCGTGGCGCTGTCGTTGCCGGGTGGCGCGATCGGACGAAGGTTCGGCGACAGGGCAACCGTGCTCGCAGCGCTCGCGCTGATGCTCGCCGGCAGCCTTGCGATGGCCCTGACCGATTCCTGGAACTGGCAGATTACAGGAAGGCTCGTCGCGGGCGCCGGCGGCGTGCTGCTCAACGTCCAGCTCACCAAAATGGTCGCCGATTGGTTCGCGGGGAATGAAATCGCAACCGCGATGGCGATCTTCGTCAATTCCTGGCCGGCCGGCGTCGCGCTCTCGCTGCTAACGCTGCCCCTGATCGGCACCGCCCACGGCGTCGGTGCGGTTCACCTTGCCGTGGCTGCGCTAATGGCATTGGGGATCGTTCTTGCCGCCGGATACCGGCCGCCGTCGAGCGCCGCGACCGCTGCCACATCGTCGGTTCGCTTCGACTTCCATACGGCGATGGCGGTCGCGGTCGCCGGTCTGATCTGGGGTTTGTTCAATGTCGGCTTTGCAACGATCTTCAGTTTCGGGCCCGCGATGCTGGTCGAACGCGGCTGGTCGATCGCCCCAGCAGGATCGGTGATCAGCATCGTGCTGTGGGTTTCCCTGTTCAGCGTTCCCTTCGGCGGATTTGTCGCGGACCGGATGAAGCGGCCCCAGACCGTTCTGGTCGCGGGCTGCATGATATTCGCCGGTCTGATGCTGGTCTTCTCGCACAGTGGCGCGGTGATCGCATCCGTGGTCGCGCTTGGACTGATCAGCGGACAACCAGCCGGGCCGATGATGAGCCTTCCCGCAGGCGTGCTCGTGCCGGCGACCCGCGCGATCGGCATGGGGCTGTTTTACACGGTCTATTATGCCGCCATGATGCTGGGGCCGATCGTCGGCGGCGCCTGTGCCAAGTGGGGCGGCAGCGCCGCTGCGGCATTCGACTTCGGCGCCGTCGTGCTCGTGGCCTGCCCGCTATCGCTGTGGGTGTTTAACCGGATCGCGTCGAGCCGCGTATTGCCGGCGTGATCGCTCGCACTTCATGCAACTTGCGCTAACCCCTCATTAACCTTGCTGGCCGTAGGGTCAAACGACACCGAGAAGCCCGTTGTCGGGTGGCACAGATGGCGTTGGCGCACAAGAAATCCTCCCTTCCCGCCGCCGAAGAGCGGCGGCGTTTTCAGCGGGTCAAGGTCCACCTGCTCGGCCGATATATGCTGCCGGACCGGCGCGAATTTCCTTGCCAGATCATTAATATGTCGCCGGGTGGCCTGGCGCTGCTGGCGCCCGGAATCGGCAATGTCGGCGACCGCGTGATCGCCTATCTCGACCATATCGGCCGCGTCGAAGGCAAGATCACGCGCATCATCGACAATGGTTTTGCGATGACGGTCGGCGCTACTGCCAGAAAGCGCGACAAGCTCGCCGCCCAGCTCACCTGGCTTGCCAACCGTGACATCCTCAATCTGCCGGAAGACCGCCGCCACGACCGCATCGTGCCGCGCAACCCGATCGCCATGCTCACGCTTGAGGACGGCACCAAAATGACCTGCCGGATCATCGACATGTCGCTATCGGGCGCTGCGATCGCCGCGGAAAGCCGCCCGCCGCTGAAGTCCTTGGTCATGCTCGGCAAGGTCCAGTCCCGCGTGGTGCGAAACCTCGAGGAAGGCTTTGCGATCGAGTTCGTCCACGCGCAGCACGCCGAGACACTCGAAGACAGCGTTACCGCGCGGTAAAGCGCCACACGCTCCTATTCCGCATTTTTCCGGCCTAAGGGGTGGTATCCGCGTGACCGGATGCCGCCTTTTCGGCTTTGGCGCCCTCAGCCCCAAGGTTAATGCGCGGCGCTTTTGCTGTCGCAAGTGCCGCATCGACGGACCGCCAAACCTTAATCCGTAAAATCTTACTCAATTGCAATCATTTCAAATTTTAGTCGAATTCGATTCAAGTATAGATCGAAATAGCCGCTGGTTTTACCTGTATTCGTCTCAATTCTACTCGCTGTACTTAGCCGCGGCGCAAAGCCTTTGTGCGAAGTGTGGTCCCAACAAGAAAAACGGGGGCCACAATGTTCAAGC
>VAZV01000013.1 GCA_005884765.1 Alphaproteobacteria bacterium | reverse complement strand
GTTGATGGTGAAGGGTATTGGGTCTTTCGTCCAGGCATCGCAGATGGTTTGGAACGGGGTTCGCCAGCGGAGAGATTTGAGGTGCTTAGCGAAATTGTGGGCGGTGATGAAGGCATCAAGGTGAGCCTTCAGGCTGTCCAGGGTCTCGTAGTGGAAGGCCCGCACGGTAGCGTCCTTGACGGTACGGTTCATCCGCTCGGCCTGGCCGTTGGTCCATGGGTGATAGGGTTTGGTGAGTTTGTGGGCGATGGCGTGGTCCTGGCAGACGCGATCGAAGGCGTGGCGGCGGTATCGCGCGGTTGGGCCGGAGCGGTAGCGCGGCTGGTCGGCGAAGGGCGTGCCGTTGTCGGTCAGGATGGTGTGGAGCTTGTAGGGGAAGGCGGCGATCGCGTTACGCAGGAAGCTGGCGCCGGCGAGCATGGTAGCGGCGGGGTGCAGTTCGACATAGGTGAACTTCGAGACCCGGTCGATGGCGAGGAACATGTGCACCTTGCCTTCGGCGCAGCGCAGTTCGCAGCTATCGATATGGACATAGCCGATCGTGGTCTTGGCAAAGCGGCCGCGTTTGGCATCGAGCTCATCGCTCTTCGGCAGCTGAGAGATGCCGTGCCGCTGGAGGCAGCGATGGAGAGCGCTGCGGGACAGTGTGGGGATGCTCTCATGCAAGCAGCCGAGCACGTCGTCGAGCGGGAGCAGCGTGCGGCGGCGGAACTCGACGACGATCGCCTCCTCGATCTCGGTGAGCACGGTGCTCTTCGGCCGGCTCGGCCCCATCGGCCGGTCGGCGGTCGAGGTGCGCTTGCGCCATTTCGCTACCGTCTTGGCATTCAAGCCGTAGCGGGTGGCCAAGGTGCGGGTGCTTTCTTGCGCCGCTTGGAGCTCGGCTCGAACACGCGGCGTCGTGCGGGCTGCGCCGTGAAGACCTGTTGCCAAAGTGCATCCTCCCCCTGACGGCTCAAGGATGCACCATCACACTCCGGGACTGAACAGCTAGTCCGGGGACGGCGCGAGGCAAGCTCGCGCCGTTTTCGCATCTGCGCGGTGCGGATGGCGCCAGACGGCTTAGCTTGCCGGAGCAAGGCCCGCAGCGAGTGCCTGTGGCGACAGTGACTAGTGGAGCGAATCTAACGTTTGGTGCCCGCGCTTGACGGCGGCGAGGATTTTGTCGGGATCAGCGGTCCAGGTGAAGGGCTTTGGGTCATCATTGGTCTCCCGCAGAAAGCGGTTGATGGCGGCCTGGAGTTCAACGATCGAGCCGAACACGCCGCGCTTGAGCCGGCGCCGGGTCAGCTTGGCGAAGAAGCCCTCGACGGCGTTGAGCCATGAGGCTGAGGTCGGGGTGTAATGAAACACGAAGCGAGGATGACGATCGAGCCAGGCGCACGTCTTGGGGTGCTTATGCGGCCCGTAATTGTCGAGGATGACGTGGACGATCCTGCCGACCGCAACCTCGGCCTCAATGGCGTTCAGGAAACGGATGAACTCCTGGTGCCGGTGACGCTGCATGCAGCGCCCAATGACCTTGCCGTCGAGCACGTCGAGCGCGGCGAACAGGGTGGTGGTGCCGTTGCGCTTGTAGTCATGCGTCATCGTGCCGGCCCGCCCTTTCTTGATCGGCAAGCCCGGCTGGGTACGGTCGAGCGCCTGGATTTGGCTCTTCTCGTCGACCGAGAGCACGAGGGCGTGGGCCGGCGGATCGACATAAAGTCCGACGATGTCGCGCAGCTTGGCGGCGAATTGCGGGTCGGTGGACAGCTTGAATTGACGCACCCGATGGGGTTGCAGGCCGTGGGCGCGCCAGATGCGTTGCACCGAGGAGACGCTGATCCCGGCGGTCTTGGCCATCATGCCGGCGGTCCAGTGGGTCGTCTCGCCGAGCGGGTCGGTCTGCGTCAGAGCGACAACCCGCGCGGCGACCTCCGCCCCCAAGGGTGGGATGCGCGAAGGCCGGGTCTTGTCGCGCAACAGCCCGTCGACGCCCGCCTGCATGAAGCGTTCCTGCCAGCGCCACACGCAGGTCTTGCTCTTGCCGGTGCGGCGCATGATCTCGACCGTGCCAAGATCTTCACCGGTCAAAAGGACGATCCGCGCCCGCCACACATGCTTCTGCGGGCTATTGCGATCCGTGACGATCGCTTCCAAACGAGCACGATCGGCGGCGCTTACGTCGACGACGATATCCTTGCGCATCCCCCAGACTCGCACCCAGCGCAAGCCCGGGGAATCCCCTTTCGGATTCTTCCGTCAGGTTTTATCCACTAGGCTTCGCGACCACCGCGATCATTCTGATCGATGAAATCGCCCATCCACAGAAGATGGCGATCATGAATATCGTCTGGCCCGTCACCGGGCTCTATTTCCCGCTGGTCGGGCTTTGGTTCTATTATTCAATGGGTCGCTCGGTGGCCCTCGACGCGCC
>VAZV01000274.1 GCA_005884765.1 Alphaproteobacteria bacterium | reverse complement strand
ACCGATATGGAGCATTGGGGCGTGATCGAGAAATGGTCGTTGCCGACAGACGGCTACGGCGACTGCGAGGACTACGTGCTGTTGAAGCGCAAGATGCTGATCGACGCCGGCTGGCCGCGAGAGGCGCTGCTGATCACGGTGGTGCGCGACAAGAAGGGCGAAGGCCACGCGGTGCTGACAGTGAAGACCGACAAGGGCGAGTTCATTCTCGACAACCAGAACGAAAA
>VAZV01000176.1 GCA_005884765.1 Alphaproteobacteria bacterium | reverse complement strand
CCATGATCCTGGCTGCGATCTTGGCCACCGGCATGCCGACGACCTTCGCCACGAACGGCACGGTGCGCGAGGCGCGCGGATTGACCTCGAGCACATGGATCTCGCCGTCCTTGATGGCGTATTGCACATTCATCAGCCCGACCACGTCCAGTCCGAGCGCCAGTTCGCGGGTCTGCCGCTCGAGCTCGGCGATCATCCGTGCGTCGAGCGAATGCGGCGGCAGCGAGCAGGCCGAATCGCCGGAGTGGATGCCGGCTTCCTCGATGTGCTCCATGATGCCGACGATGAATGTATCCTTGCCGTCGCTCAGGCAGTCGACGTCGATTTCGGTGGCGTCGGACAGATAGCGGTCGAACAGCAGCGGATTCTTGCCGAGCACGGTGTTGATCTGCCCGGTCTTGTCGTTCGGATAGCGCGCCTTGACGTCGGCGGGAACGAGCTCCGGCAGGGTGTCGAGCAGATAATCGGAAAGCTGGTTGTCCTCGCGGATGATCTGCATGGCGCGGCCGCCGAGCACGTAGGACGGGCGCACCACCAGCGGCAGGCCGAGGTCGGCGGCCACCAGCCGCGCCTGCTCGACCGAATAGGCGATGCCGTTTTTCGGCTGCTTCAAATGCAGCTTGTCGAGCACGCGCTTGAAGCGGTCGCGGTCTTCGGCGAGATCGATCGCGTCGGGCGAAGTGCCGAGGATCGGCACATCGGCTTCCTGCAGCGGATGGGCGAGCTTCAACGGGGTCTGGCCGCCGAACTGCACGATCACGCCGAGCAGCGTGCCGTTCTTGCGTTCGGTCGCGATGATCTCGAGCACGTCTTCCGTTGTCAGCGGCTCGAAATACAATCGGTCGGCGGTGTCGTAGTCGGTCGACACCGTCTCCGGATTGCAGTTGATCATGATGGTCTCATAGCCTGCGTCATGCAGCGCGAAGCAGGCATGACAGCAGCAATAGTCGAATTCGATGCCCTGGCCGATCCGGTTCGGCCCGCCGCCGAGGATGATCACCTTCTTCTTGTCGGAGGGCGCGCTCTCATCGGCAAGGTGACCGGCGAAAGGCGCTTCGTAGGTCGAATACATGTAGGCCGTCGGCGAGGCGAACTCCGCCGCGCAGGTGTCGATGCGCTTGAACGCCGGGCGCACCCCAAGCGCGTGACGCCCGGCGGTGACGGCGGCCTCGGTGGTCTCGGCGAGCACCGCAAGCCGTGCGTCGGAAAAGCCCATTGCCTTGAGCGTACGCATCCCGAACGCGTTGGCCGGCAGCCCGCTTTTCCTGACCCTGTTCTCCATCTCCACGATGCCGCGCATCTCGCCAAGAAACCATGGATCGATCTTGCAGGAGGTGAAGATATCTTCGTCCGACCAGCCAAGCCGCATCGCTTGCGCGACCTGCAGGATGCGGTTCGGCGTCGGCGTGCCGAGCGCCGCGCGGATCGCATTCTTGTCGTCGCTGCGCCCGAGCCCCTCGATCTCGATCTCGTCAAGCCCGGTCAGCCCGGTTTCGAGGCCGCGCAGCGCCTTTTGCAGGCTCTCCTGGAACGTGCGCCCGATCGCCATCACTTCGCCGACCGATTTCATCGAGGTGGTCAGCGTGGTCGAGGCGCCGGGAAATTTCTCGAACGCAAAACGCGGAATCTTGGTGACGACGTAATCGATGGTCGGCTCGAAGGAGGCCGGCGTCGCGCCGCCGGTGATGTCGTTGGCGATCTCGTCCAGCGTGTAGCCGACCGCAAGCTTGGCGGCGACTTTTGCAATGGGAAAGCCGGTCGCCTTCGAGGCAAGCGCGGAAGAGCGCGATACCCGCGGGTTCATCTCGATCACGACCATGCGCCCGTCGGCCGGGTTGACGCCAAACTGCACGTTGGAGCCGCCGGTCTCCACCCCGATCTCGCGCAGCACCGCGATCGAGGCGTCGCGCATGATCTGGTATTCCTTGTCGGTCAAGGTCAGCGCCGGCGCCACCGTGATGGAATCGCCGGTATGCACCCCCATCGGATCGAGGTTCTCGATCGAGCAGATGATGATGCAGTTGTCGTTTTTGTCGCGCACCACCTCCATCTCGAACTCTTTCCACCCGAGCACGGATTCCTCGATCAGGACTTCGTTGGTGGGGGAGGCGTCGATGCCGCGTTCGACGATCTCGATGAACTCGGCCTTGGTGTAGGCGATGCCGCCGCCGGTGCCGCCCATGGTGAAGGAGGGGCGGATGATCGCCGGCAGCCCGATGTCGTCGAGCGCCCGCAGCGCATCCGGCAGGTTCTTGGTCTGGGTCGAGCGCGGGGTCTCAAGGCCGATCCGGGTCATGGCCTCGCGAAAGCGGCCGCGATCCTCGGCCTTGTCGATGGCCTCCGCCGTGGCGCCGATCATCTCGACGTCGAACTTGGCGAGCGTGCCCTGCCGGCGCAGCGACAATGCGCAATTCAGCGCGGTCTGTCCGCCCATGGTCGGCAGCAGCGCAAAGCCGCCCGGAATGACGTGGCGTTCCTTCTCGATGATCTTGGCGACGATCTCCGGCGTGATCGGCTCGATATAGGTCGCATCCGCCAATTCCGGATCGGTCATGATGGTGGCCGGATTGGAGTTGACGAGGACGATGCGAAAACCCTCTTCCTTCAGCGTTTTGACGGCTTGGGTGCCGGAATAGTCGAATTCGCAGGCCTGGCCGATCACGATCGGTCCGGCGCCGATGATCAGGATGGTGGAGATGTCGGTTCTTTTGGGCATCAAGTCTCACGGATGGAAATCGGGCACAAAAAAAGGGCGCGCCTGCCGCGCGTCCCTTCAGCCTTAGCGCGTATTGCTCGCGCGCGGGGTGGTCTTTAGACCAGATTCCGCAGCCGCGAAAGGGCTTTAGCGGTCCCATCAACCGCCATTTTGGCTAGCCCCGCCAAGGACCGGGTCAAGCCCGAGCGCACAATTTGGCGGATCGTGCCCCGCGGATCAGAACGAATGCCGCGCCACGAAGGTCATGCGCCACGGATTATGCCCGATATTGAAAGGCGCGCGCGAAGCGGTGAATCCGGCGCGCGCCAGCTTCGCCGTGATTTCCGCCTCGCCGTAGCGCTGCAGGCCGACGCGCGAGCGCAATTGCCGGTAGTCCGATAGCGCGGTCGAGAGCAGCCCGATCAGCGCGTCTTTCAGGAAGCCGTGGCTTGCGGCGAAGCGAAGCAGCGCGATCACGTCTCGCAACATGCCGACCTCGGGGCGCAGGATGTCGCCCAGGATCAGCCGGCCGGAGGGTTTTAGCAGCCGGCGGATCACGCCGAGCGCGGCGTCAAATTCGGCCGCCGTCATGTACTGGGCCACCGAATTCATGACCGTCAGATCGATTGATTTTTCCTGCATCTTCCGCAGGTCTTCCAGCGAGCGCACCCTGATTTTGGTGTTCGGGGCAAACCGCGCGATCAGCCGCCCACGCACGCCCGGCGCGGGCTCCGCCAAATACAGCTTGCCGCAAGCCTCTGCCACCTTGGCCGCGAACAACGCCTCGCCGCAGGCATAGTCGAGCACCACCGCGTCGGGCGAGGAGATGTAGCCGATGATGTCGCGCGCGATGAGCTGGAAATGCAGGTCGCGATGCAGCCTGCTCGCATAAATAGTGTGCGTGGAATCGTAATAGTCGATCCAGTCGTCCATCGCGCAGGTGTCCGGCAAAAAACAGGGGTTCCGGCCAGGGAACGGGCATGCATGGGATGCGTTAGACGGTCCAGGGGCCCGTGTCCAACGTCGTCAATGTCCGGTTTCCTAACAGGAAGGTGCATCGTGAGCAAAGCCAAGTCCGATAAAGTATCGCCCGACCTCGACACGCCGAACGATCTGCCGCCAGGTGCGGTCGACAAGATTTCAGCGTCGCTCAATACGCTTTTGGCCGACGCCTTCGCGCTCTACCTCAAGACCAAGAACTTCCACTGGCATGTCAGCGGCCGCCATTTCCATGATTATCACGTGATGCTCGACGAGCAGTCGGACGCGATTTTCGCGACCACGGATCAACTCGCCGAACGGGTCCGCAAGCTCGGCGGCACCACGCTGCGTTCGATCGGCCAGGTCAGCAAGTTGCAAACCATCCAGGACAACAACGAGAGCTATGTGCCGCCGCGCGACATGCTGCGCGAGCTGATGGAAGACAACAAGCATATCGCCGCGGCCATGCGCAAAGCCCACGAGCTCTGCGACGAGCACAAGGATTCCGGTACCGCCGGACTGCTCGAGACCTTCATCGACGAAACCGAGCGCCGCACCTGGTTCCTGTTCGAGGCGAGCCGCCAGGAAGGCAGCAACGCGGCGTAAGGGCTTACCCCAGGCCGTCATTGCGAGGAGCATCAGCGACGAAGCAATCCATTCTTCCTTCGGGCGAGATGGATTGCTTCGCTTTGCTCGCAATGACGCGGTGGCACCTAAGGCTTCTGCCTCCACAACCTTACCAGCGGCCCGTCCGCACCCATCACCGGATCGGTGTTCGGCAGCTTGACTTGCGGAATCGTCTTCAACGCCTTGGCGTGATTTTCAGGCGTCGGCCGGGTGATCTGCATCGGCGGTCCGGGCGGATAGGCGCCGACCACGGAAAAATCCGGACTGGCGGCGAGGCATTGATGCCCGGTGCCGGCGGGAAGGATTGCGACATCGCCGGCTGAAATCTCCAGCGCCTTGCCGCTGTTACCGCCGAATTGCACGCGCGCACGGCCGCGCGCGACGCCGAGCGCTTCATGCACCGTCGCATGGTAGTGCAGATAGTCGAAGATGCCGTTGCGCCACATGTCGCCCCAGCCATTGGCGCCGAACAGGCTTTCGATGCTCTTTTCGGGATGCGCGTGATTGATGGCGAGCGCGCCCCTGTAGACGAGGAACGGCATCGGATTGTTCGGAACGAGGCCGTCGTCTTCGAAGACGAAGGTGAGCGGTTCGACGTCGGCGCTGACGACCGGCATGGCCATTTCTCCGCAATGGTAGGGTGGGCTGAGCGAAGCGAGCCCACCATCTTGCTTTTATGAATAGATGATGGGCACGGCGCAGTTGCGCCTTTGCCCTATAATTCAAACTATGATCTCAACCCGCCGTCGGGCCTCACGTTCCATTGGGAATCTCGAAAACCAGGCAGGTCGTGGTGGCGTGGGCCAAGAGCCGGCCGCTCGCGTCGGTAATGCGGGCCTCCGCGGTCGCGGCCCGCCGGCCGACGTTGAGCGTGCGGCCCTCGGTACGGATGGTGCCGCTCTCGTTGCGCATGCCCCTGATGAAGGAAACCTTGAATTCGAGCGTGGTGTAGCCGGTGCCTGCCGGCAGCATGCTGTGGATCGCAAGCCCCATCGCCGAATCCAACAGCGTCGCCGCATGGATCACGACGATGCCCGGCTCGGCGCTGCAGTCGAACGGCTCGACGGTCTGCATGATCGGCGGCTCCGGCAATTTGCCAGCGAATATGGCGCGGACGAAATCGATGCCCGCCATCGACGCCACGACTTCGGGCGGTGTTACGCCGTATTCTGAGGTGGCGGCGGTTCGGTCGTCCATGGCTGGTTCCGGCGCGTTTATGATGATGACCATCATACCAAATGACGCGAGATGGTGCCAGCGATTCCGTCATTGCGAGCGCAAGCGAAGCAATCCAGAGTCCCGCGCAAGAAAAGCTGGATTGCTTCGTCGCGGAGCCTGTCATCGGGCGCGCATTCGCGCGACCCGTTGGCTCCTCGCAATGACGGACGCGCGCCTACGTCCGCTTGTTCGCGCGCATCAGGTCGGTGAACCGCTTGAACAAATAATGCGAATCGCGCGGGCCGGGCGAGGCCTCGGGGTGATACTGGACGGAAAACACCGGTTTGCCGTCGAGCTGGATGCCGCAATTGGAGCCATCGAACAGCGACACATGGGTCTGGGTCGCGCCCTTCGGCAAGGTTGCCTGATCCACCGCAAAGCCGTGGTTCATCGAGGTGATCTCCACCTTGCCGGTGGTCTCGTCCTTGACCGGATGATTGGCGCCGTGATGGCCCTGATGCATCTTCCTGGTCTTGGCGCCGACGGCAAGCCCCAGCATCTGATGCCCCAGGCAGATCCCAAAGGTGGGCGTGCCGGATGCGATCACCTTCTGGATCACCGGCACCGCATATTTGCCGGTTTCGGCCGGATCGCCGGGGCCGTTAGAAAGAAACACGCCGTCGGGCTTCATCGCCAGAATATCTTCGGCCGACGTCGTCGCCGGCACCACCGTGATCTTGCAGCCCGAGCCGGCGAGCAGGCGCAGGATGTTGCGCTTGATGCCATAGTCGATAGCGACGACGTTGAACTCCGGTTCGGTTTGCCGGCCAAAGCCCTTGTCCCACGCCCATGGCGTCTCGTCCCAGGTGAAGCGTTGGCCAGACGTCACCATCGGCACCAGGTCCATGCCCTCCAAGCCAGGCCATTCGCGCGCTTCTTCCTTTAACGCGTGCAGATCGAACTGGCTGTTCCTGGCATGGGCGATCACGGCATTCGGCATGCCCTTGCTGCGGATCATCGCGGTCAACGCGCGGGTGTCGATGCCCGAAAGGCCGATGATGCCGCGCGCCTTCAGCCACTGGTCGAGATGGCGCGAGGCGCGGTAGTTCGAGGGATCGGTGATTGCAGAGCGCAGGATCACGCCGCGCGCGCCCGGCGTCGCCGCCATGTTCACGGTCTCGATGTCTTCGTCGTTGGTGCCGACATTGCCGATATGGGGGAAGGTGAAGGTGATGAGCTGGCCGGCATAGGACGGATCCGTGAGGATTTCCTCGTAACCGGTCATCGCGGTGTTGAAACACACCTCGCCGACGGCGTGGCCTTCGGCGCCGAGGCCAAAACCCTCGAGCACCGTGCCATCGGCAAGCACCAGCAGCGCGGTCGGTTGGTGGTCCGGCCAGGCGGCGTCATGTTCGGTCGGTGTCATGAGCGCCTTACATATTCGTCGCTGGCGCTGCCGTCAAAGCCGAAACATCCGGATTCACATGCGCGACCGGCATATTTGACAGACCGGGCGGCCGTCTTAATCTGCGGTTCCCGTTTAAGGCCGATTTACCCGCCAAAACCGGTCTGGTTCGGAGCCGCCGTCCATGGAAAATTCGATGCCGATCTTGCTCGTTCCGGGCCTCGTCAGCTCGCCGCGCATCTTTGCACCGGTGATCCCTGCGTTGTGGCGGTTCGGTCCGGTGACGGTCGCCAACCACATCCGCGACGACAATATGGGCGCGATCGCGCGGCGGATTTTGGCCGAGGCGCCGCCGCGCTTTGCACTGGCCGGGCACTCGATGGGCGGCTACATCGCCTTCGAGATCATGCGCCAGGCACCCGAGCGCGTCGCCAAACTGGCGCTGATCAACACCCAGGCGCGGCCCGATACGGCGGAAGCGACCGCCCGCCGGCGCGGCATGATGGCGCGTGCGACGGCTGGCGAATATCGCAGCGTGCTCGACGAGCTCTTCCTGGGGTTTGTGCATCCGTCGCGGTGTGCCGATAGCGCCTTGCGGCAACTCGTCTACGACATGGGGAAGGATGTCGGGCCCGACGGGTTCATCCGCCAGCAGCAAGCCGTCATCGGCCGGCCCGACTCGCGGCCGGTGCTGGCATGGATCAAATGTCCAACCCTGGTCCTGACCGGCGACGAGGATCACACCATCCCGAATGGGCTGTCGGCGGAGATGGCCGGCGGCATCCACGGCGCGAAACTGGTGGTCCTCCCGCATTGTGGCCACTTGCCGCAGCCGGAACAGCCGCAGGCGACCGCCGACGCGTTGGTTGAATGGCTGCGGTTGTAGTTGTCTCGGTGCGGCGAAGCGCCTAGATCAGGGCCGGCTTTTTAGTTGACGCTGCTTGAAAACGCTATGCAGAGGACATGACCATGCTGCGCGACGACATCAACAATGCGGTCAAGGACGCCATGCGGGCCAAGGACGAGCGCAAGCTATCCACGCTGCGCATGGTCAATTCGACCATCAAGAACGCCGACATCGCCGCGCGCGGAGAAGGAAAACCACCGCTTTCGGACGCCGATCTGCTCGGCGTGTTCCAGAAAATGATCAAGCAGCGCCAGGAATCCGTCGAGCTCTACGACAAGGGCGGCCGGGCCGAACTCGCGGCCCAGGAGCGCGAGGAAATCGCGATCATCTCCGCCTATCTGCCGAAGCAGATGTCGGAAGCCGACGTCAAGGCGGCGATTTCGGCGGCGATCACCGAGACGGGCGCGGCAGGGATGAAAGACATGGGCAAGGTGATCGGCGTGCTGAAGGCGAAATACGCAGGCCAAATGGATTTCGGCAAGGCGAGCGGCATGGTGAAGGCGGCGCTGACGGGGTGAGTTCGTCTTTCCGCGTCATGCCCGGCCTTGTGCCGGGCATCCACGTCCTTAAAGCTCGCACCAATTGAGACGTGGATGGCCGGGACAAGCCCGGCCATGACGAGCGAAAAGCGACAGGGGCGACCAAGGGTCCTTCTTATGCTCACCGAAACCACCGACTACGCCAAGCTCTACCGCGACTTCCGCTGGGATATTCCGCCGCGATTCAACATCGCGACCGCCTGCTGCGACCGTTACGCCGATGGCTCTAACCGGCTGGCGCTGATCTATGTCGACGAGGACGGCACCGCGACACGCACCTCGTTCGACGCGATAGCCGGGATGTCGCGACGTTTTGCCAATGTGCTCAAAGCCGACGGCCAGTCGCGCGGCGACCGCGTCGCGGTATTCCTGTCGCAATCGCTGGAATTGGCGGTCGCGCACCTTGCCGCGTTTCGCTCCGGCATGATCTCGATTCCGTTGTTTGCGCTGTTCGGCGAGGACGCGCTTGCATTTCGGCTGGAAAATTCCGGCGCCAAGGCTGTCGTGACCGACGAGGCCGGCTGGCAGAAGCTCTCCAAAATCCACGACCGCTTGCCGGATTTGAAGAACATCTATGTCGCCGGCGCCGGCAACGGCGGCGCCAAATCGTTCTGGAAAGAGATCGAAGCCGCATCAGACCGGTTCGCGACCATCGACACGTCGTCCGACGATCCTGCGATCATCATCTACACCTCGGGCACGACGGGAAATCCCAAAGGCGCGCTGCATGCCCATCGCGTGCTGCTCGGCCATCTGCCCAATGTCGAGATGGTGCATGATTTCCTCCCCAAGCCCGGCGACGTGATGTGGACGCCGGCGGATTGGGCGTGGATCGGCGGATTGTTCGACGCGTGGTTTCCCGCCTGGTACCATGCCGTGCCCGTGGTCGGGCATCGCGCGAAAAAGTTCGAGCCGCAGGCCGCGATGCAGCTGATGGCCGATCATCAAGTGCGCAACGTGTTTCTGCCGCCGACCGCGCTGAAGCTGATGCGGCAGGCCGAGGTCAAGCATTCCGCCGTCAAGCTGCGCAGCATCTTTACAGGCGGCGAGTCGCTCGGCATCGAACTGCTGGATTGGGTGCGCACCACCTTCGGCATCGAGGCCCATGAAGTGTTCGGCCAGACCGAGTGCAACCTCGTGGTCGGCAACAATGCCAGGCTTTTTCCGATCAAGCCGGGCTCGATGGGCAAGGCGACGCCGGGATTCGACGTCCGCATCATCAACGACAAGGGCGAGGAACTGCCGCGGGGGAGCCGCGGCATCATCGGCGTGCGCCAGCCCAATCCCGTGACCATGATCGAATATTGGCGCAATCCGGAAGCGACGCGTAAGAAATATGCCGGCGCGTTCCTGCTCACGGGCGATCTCGGCCGCCAGGATGACGATGGTTATTTCTGGTACATGAGCCGTGAGGATGACGTCATCACCAGCGCCGGCTATCGCATCGGTCCTGCCGAGATAGAGGATACGCTTCTCAAGCATCCCGCGGTGGCGATGTCGGCGGTGGTCGGCATTCCCGATCCGATCCGCACGGAAGCGATCAAGGCATGGATCGTGCTGCGTCCGAGCTTTGCGCCCGGCGAGGCGCTGGCGCGCGAGATCCAGGATTTCGTCAAGGTGCAGCTCGCCGCCCACGAATACCCGCGCTTCGTGGAATTTACGGAAACGCTGCCGATGACCGCGACCGGCAAGGTGCTGCGGCGGGAGTTAAGGGCGCGGGGGTGATTCTTCCCACCTCGCCCCGCTCTTCGCGGGGAGAGGTCGCCCGGCGAAGCGCAGCGAAGTCGGGCGGGTGAGGCGGATTCACCGCGCATTCGGTGTCTGTGGAGCCAGCCCCTCACCCCAACCCTCTCCCCGCGAAGGGCGATGCGAGGGAGCCGGAGAGAGCGGGCGAGGGAGCACCCCGCATTTGCTGCACGCGTCGTACCGATGCAGCGGCATCCTCCGCCGTTCAGCTGATAAGCCCATTGATGATGGCGGCCAACTTGTGCTCGTCGCCGCCAAAGCTCGCAATCATGGCGTCCAGCATTCCTTCGGTTCAAGTTTGTCGAGATTGAGCGGATATCCCGCATGATCGGCCAACAGGGCGAAGAACGTGAGCTGTGACCGGCCGTTGCCTTCACGGAAAGCATGGATGGCATTCAACTCGGCGAGGAAATGTGCGGCTTTTGCAGAGAACGACTGCGCATCGAGATTCCGCAAATAGTTGGCCGTGTGCAGATCGTCGAAGACCTTCCGCGCTTGATCTTCGATGTGTTCGGGAAAGCAAAAGGGATTGCCTCCTTTTGAAATTCGGAAGTACGAACTTGGCCAGCCCAATCGTAGACGTCCTGAAACAGGTGATGGTGGACGGCCTTGTAGTGTGTGAAGTCGAGCCCTCCTTCCGGCAGCGGCTCCTCGGCACGCGCAGTCGAAATTTCGGCTTCAAAAGCATCAAGCTCCTCTTGGATGCGGAGGTCGAGCTTGTTCATCAATACAGTCGAGTTTTCGTAAGTGTAGGGATCGTCCGCGGCATCGTACATGCAGCTCGGCTAGCCTTTGCGATAGCTGCGAACGATTTTGCGGCGATGCTCTTCCGCGGTGAGCCCTTTGGCACGCGCGTCGCTAGCCCGCTTTTTCATCTCGGCAGTCATCCGAATCCCCTCGACCGCGCTTATCTTGCCAAAACCGGCGCTTCCGATCACGAAGCGGCCGGTCTTGGTACCCTTTGCGATAGTTTTCTTTTGCTTTGCCATGGCTCCAAGATAGCACGAATCGCGCTCTGTTGCATGCCTTGGGCTCTTCGAGGCGTCACCGTCCTTCTTTTTCGCGGGACGACCACACCTGTCACGGCGTCTCGATTCCCATCGCCTTCAGCGCGGCCAGCATCCGCGGCGGCGGCGGACCTATCGGGATGACCGGCGCGGTTCCGGTCTCGAGCAGGCTCTTCAGGCCGGAGAGGATCGCGGGCCAGCCCAGGCGGCCGCCGGACAGGATGTCGTCGCTGAGCGGCCGGTCGTGCGATTGCGCGAACGTCAGCTTCACCACATCACCCACAGGCTCGATCTCGTAGGTGACGAGCGTGGGCCCGAGCTTTTCGACCAGCCCGGGCCAGTTGACGTTGAACGTGAAGGTGAGCTTCCTCAATGGATCGCATTCGATCACTTCGCCGGAGATGCGTGGCGCCGACCCATCCGGCGTGTGCACGAAAAACACGCCGCCGACCCTCAGATCGAACTCGACGGCATTACGGAAAAAATACTTCTGGCTGAACTCCGCTGAGGTCAACGCCTGCCATACCTTCTCGGGCGTGGAGACGATGTAGATAGTGTAGACGATCGCGGGCTTGAATTGGCTGATATCCATCGCCATTACTCCACGCCCTCGATCTGCAGGGCGGCAAGCGGGACGTCCAGCGCCCGCCCGGATTCCAGCAGGCTCTTGAGGCTGGACATGATGGCCGGCCATCCCTTGGAAATGCCCTGCAGCATCTTGCTGTCCTGCTCGAAATCTTCGTGGGTCAGCGTGAGCTTGACGAGTTTGCCGTAGGGTTCGAGGGCGAAGGTCACGCGCGAGGGTTTTTCGTTGCGAAATTCCTCCGACGTGTTCGACCATGTGTAGCATAATCGCCGCGGCGGATCGGCCTCGACAATCACACCGGTGTCGGTCACCTTGCCACGCCATTCGAGTGCAAAAGGCGAGCCGACTTTCCAGTCGGAGAGGACTTTGGTGCCCCACCAGTATCGCTCCGAAAATTCGCTCGAGGTGAGCGCTTTCCACAATTTCTCCGGCGTGGTCTCGATATAGGTGACGTAGACGAATTCAGGCTTACGCATCACGTTCCTCCGGCCGATGAATTAGCGATCTATGCCGCGCCCTGCTGCGCATCCTCGTACCAGGGCGCGTGCAGCACCTTGCCGGTTTCCAGATAGCTCTTCAGGCTCGACAGCACCAACGGCCAGCCGCGACTGACGCTCTCGAACGCCTTGCTGCCGGGCTCGAACTTGTCGTGAACGACGGTGAGCTTCACCTGATCCCTCTGCGGCTCAAGGTCGAAGGTCACGCGCGATGGCGGTTCGGCTTCCATGCCGGCATGCGCTGCACGAAACGAATAGGCAAGCCGCCGCGGCGGATCGAACTCGAGCACCTTGCCGGTGACGTCCTTCTCTTCATGCTTGAGCTTGAGCGTGAATGGCGCGCCGATCTTCCAATCCGAGACGACGCGATTGCCGACCCAGTACTGCTCCGACATTTTCTCGTCGGTCAGCGCCTGGAATACCTTCTCCGGTGTCGAAGCGATGTAGATGACATAGACGAATTCAGGCTTGCTCATCGCGTTTCTCCAGTTGTCGTTTCAATTCGCTGAGCGCGGCGAGCTTGCCACGCTCGAATTTCCTGATCCACCGCTCGCCGATCTGATGGATCGGCACCGGGTTGAGGTAGTGCAGCTTCTCGCGGCCGTGCCTGAAGGTCGTGACCAGGTTGGCCTCTTCGAGAATCACAAGGTGCTTGGTCACGGCCTGCCGCGTCATGGCGAGGCCGTCGCACAATTCGTTCAGGGTCTGTCCGTTGTTGGCGTGAAGCCTGTCCAAGAGCGAGCGTCGCGAAGCATCCGCCAGCGCTTTGAAGACCTCATCCATGGTTCGGATAATAGGCAACCAAATGGTTGCATGTCAAGCCGCATTTTTTCACGGTTGATCTCGGCAAGCCCCTCGCAACAGTTTTGGAACGATCGGAGGATCGGAACTCAGACCCGCCGCACCATGGCCGGCGTGAGGTCCTTGAGCGATGGCGCGCCGAGCTGCTGCATGGCGTTGCGGGTTTCAGCGCGCAGGATGGCAAGGACGCGCTCGACACCTGGCTGACCAAACGCGCCGAGCCCCCAGAGATAAGGTCGGCCGATGCACACCGCCTGCGCGCCGATGGCCAGCGCCGTGACGATGTCGCTGCCGCGGCGGAAGCCGCTGTCAACCAGGATCGGCATGCGGTCGCCCACCGCTTCGACGATTTCCGGCAACACGGCGATGGTCGCGCTGACACCATCTTCGACCGCCGTGGTTGGAGACGACGATGGCATCGATCCCGGCATCGGCGGCGAGCTTTGCGTCTTCGAAGGCGACAATGCCCTTGAGTACGAGCTTGACCTTGATCGTATCGCGCAAGCGCTTGATCATATCCCAGGTCAGGTTGGTAACGACGGTGCTGCTGACGCCGCCGAGATCGATGCCGGCAAAATTCGGTTTGCGCGACAGATAGTCGTTGAGGCCGTGACAGCTTCCGCAGTCGCGCGTGTCGGTGCGCCGCAGCCTGACAAAAGTCTCCCATTTCGCCGGCGTTCGCACGTCGAGGGTCACCACGATCGCCGGCGCTCCCGCGGTCACTGCCCGCTTGACCAGACCTTCGGCAACTTCCCAGCGCTGCGTGGTGTAGAGCTGAAACCATACCGGCGCGCCACGCGCGGCGATGGCATCCTCGATCGATGTCGTTGCCACCGTGGATAGGATTTGCAGATGGTTGCCTGCTTTCGCCGCCTTGGCGACAGCGACCTCGGCATCGGGGTGAAAGGCGCGGTTGCTGCCCGTCGGCGCAATGACGATCGGGCTGTCATATTTGGCGCCAAGTATCTCGGCGCTCATGTCGACCTTGCTGACATCGACCAGCCGTCGCGGTCGCAACGCAAATTTCCGAAAACCTTCACGATTGGCGCGCAGGGTTGCTTCATCATCGACGCCTGTTGCCATGTAACCGAAATGCGCCGGCGGAACATTTTGCTTCATGACCGGTTCGAAATCGAAAACGTCGAGCGCCTGTTTGGGATCGGCAATCAATTTGTCGAGATCGCGCGGAGCCCAATCTACCGGGTCCGATGGACGCGATCCTTCCGCCAAGGCGCCGTGCGCAAACAACGGACTCGCAGCCAAAAATTGCAGCAATCGGCGACGGCTCACGGGGCGAAAATGATGTGGCGACATCGGTGCGTCCCCAAAGAATGCGATACTCGCGCATTCCCCGCTTTATCGCACGCTGCATTGCACCCTGCTCATTCCGTATGTCAGGCGTAGTGCAATCACGGCACGCTTCGCTATGATATTCTCGTGAAAGCGACCAACGAAGATTGGCCTCGATAGCCTCGGGTGAAAAACATGAACCGTTATGTCAAATCGGCAACATGCCCCTTGATCTTCTTCATTGCATTTTGCGGCAGCGCCTACGCACAGAGCCAGGTGATCGGGGCTGCGGCGGAAGCCTCCAACATGAAACTGGTCGGCACTAACGACCTGCAGGCGCGCAGCGCCTATCAGCCGACCATCCATCATCAGGGCGACCGCTGGATCGCCTATATCGGCCATCACGGCGGCACCGACGCTATTCCTGATCCGCTCAATCCGTTGACCGGAAAAGCGGAGGCGAACGGCACCTCCATTGTGGATGTCACCGATCCCGCGCATCCGAAATATCTGCATCACATTCCAGGCCAGGAAGGAAAATATGAGAGCGGCGGCGCACAGATGGTGCGGGTCTGCGACGGCAAGGGTTTGCCCAAAGCCGATCCGAGCGCCGTCTACATGCTGCGCGCGGTCGGCGGCGAAGGGCATGAGATCTGGAACGTCGCCGATCCCGCCAATCCCGTTCTCGTCGCCCACATCGGCGAGGGCTTGAAGGACACGCACAAGAACTGGTGGGAATGCGACACCGGCATCGCCTACCTCGTGTCGGGCGCGCCGGACTGGCGCACGCGCCGCATGACGCAGGTCTATGATCTCTCCGATCCCGCCCATCCGGTAAAGATCCGTGACTTCGGTCTGCCCGGTCAGGAGCCGGGCTCTACCGGCGCGGTGCCGACCGAGTTGCACGGGCCGATCTCGACCGGCCCCGCAGGCAACCGCGTCTATTTCGGATACGGCACCGACAAAGGCGGCATCCTGCAGATCGTCGATCGCGACAAGCTGATCAACGGACCAAAGGAGCCGACGCCGGACAATCTTCGCTTTCCCGAGATCGCGCGGCTTGCGATGTCCGCCTTCAACGGCGCCCACACGACATTCCCGATGCCGCAAATGCCGATCGCGGAATTCGCGCACGACAAGGACGGCAAGATGCGCGACATCGTGATGATTGTGGACGAGGCGATCGTCAACGAATGCGCCGAGCCAAGGCAGATGGTGTGGTTCGCCGATGTGACGGTCGAGGGCCGGCCGATGATGATCTCGAGCTACACGGCGTCCGAGGCGAGCGGCTCGTTCTGCGAGCGGGGAGGGCGGTTCGGCGCGCACTCCTCGAACGAGAGCATGGCGGGCGTCTATTACAAGAAGATGGCGTTCATCGCCTTCTTCAATGCCGGCGTGCGCGCGCTCGACATCCGCGATCCCTATCACCCCAGGGAAGTCGGCTATTTCATCCCCTCGATCACGGATAAAACCGACAAGCGCTGCGTCCCGGTCGAAGGCAAGGAGCGCTGCAAGGTCGCGATCCAGACCAACAATGTCGAGACCGACGATCGCGGTTACATCTACATCGTCGACCGCGCCAATACCGGCTTGCACATTCTCGAACTCACCGGCGACGCCCGCGCCGTTGCCGGCCTGCCGGCGGAGTGAACGATGCGGGGCCTGCCGATCATCGGGGGTGCGGTATTGGCGATCGCCGCCTTGTCGACCGCTGCGGGGGTTCATTATGCGGCGCCGCGCGAAGCGCACGGCTCGCATTGGCAGGAAATCGCCTGGCCGTTTCCGCGCGACGGCTGGCCGGCCGGCCGCGCCTTCCGCTGCGATCCGGCCTCATGCGGGGCAGAGGCCGAGCTCTATGTGCGGCCAAAAATCGGCTTCTGCAATTGTGACTCCGGCGTTGCCGATGACGACGAAGTCGATCGCGTTGCCGATCTCGATTTGATCAGCGAACGCTTTGCACCGCTTGCGTCGGGCAAGCCGGTTCGCATTGCCGAGATGTCCGGGCGCTTGCGAAACTATCATCTCGACATGTCCGGTGGCGCGCGCCACGCCGCAATCGGCATCGCGGTGTCGCATCGTTGCGACCTCCTGGTCGCGGTCGCGCAAGGCGCCGGCGGTGCAGGGGAGCTGCAACGCGCGGCGCTGGAATTTTTGGCCTCGCATGAGATGCGCCACTGGATGATGGCCGCGCTCGGCGGGGGCTAGGTTACTTTCCCCCTCTCCCCTTGTGGGAGAGGGTGCCTTCGCGAAGCGAAGGCGGGTGAGGGGTCTCTCTCGCGGATACAGACCCCTCATCCGGCACGGACTTCGTCCGCGCCACCTTCTCCCACAAGGGGAGAAGGGAAGAGGGCAGCTTCTCTTGTGTTAAATGATCGTGCATAATCGAACTGTCGACCCGCAGCCGAGCCTGCCCATGTCCCTGCAAGTCTATCTCGCCTTCGTCGCCGCCTGCATTGCGCTCGCGCTGCTTCCCGGTCCGGTGGTGACGCTGGTGATCGCCAACGGCCTGCGCCATGGCACCCGCGCGGCGCTGACCAACATCTTGGGCGTTCAGGCCGGGCTTGCGATCGTGATCGGCATCGTCGCGGTCGGCCTGACGTCGCTGATGGCGACCATGGGTTATTGGTTCGACTGGGTGCGGTTTGCGGGCGCCGCCTATTTGATTTGGCTCGGCATCAAGCTCGTTCGTTTTCCTGTCGAAGGCGTCAAGGCCGATGCTCCGCCACCGCCGCCCCGCGGCGGGTTTTTCCTGCAGGGCTTTGTGGTGCTGTTGTCCAATCCGAAAGTGCTGGTGTTCTTTGGTGCGTTCATTCCGCAGTTCTTGGACATGAACCGGGATCACGTCTCGCAAGTGGCGCTGCTTGGCGTCACCTTCATGATCACGGGTGCGATCACCGATTCGATCTACGCGCTGCTCGCCGGCCGCGCGCGGACTTTCTTTTCAGGCCGGCGGACGCGGCTGTTGTCGCGCATCTCCGGCGGCTTCATGATCGGCGGCGGCATCTGGCTCGCGCTGACGCGCTCGCGCTAGATGCCTGCGCGCAACATCGGTTCGATCTCGCCCAAAATCCGCGCCAGCCGTTCCGCCCATTGCCTTTGGCCGGCCTGATCTTCGATCAGGTCCTGGCGGATCTCGATGCCGGCGTTGATCAAGCCGCGGGCCTCGCCATGCACCGGTATAGTGTAATCGGTCTCGTCGCTGACCGCATAGGGTTCATTGTCGCCGACCACGAGATCGCCTTCCGCGCGCAACAGTTTCAGCATGAGCTCCGGCAATCGGGTGTCGCGATGGTACAGCGTGCCGATGTGCCAGGGACGGGCGATGCCGGCATAGACCGGCGTGAAGCTGTGCAGCGCGACCAGCACCGTCGGCCTCGCCTCATGCAGGCGGCGATCGATGACCGCGCCGATCCGCCGGTGATAGGGATCGAAAATCTCGCGGCGCCGCAATCCGGCCGCTTCGCTGGAGAGCCCTTCATTGCCGGGGATGGTGGTGGCCTCGCTGATCGGCGGGATTGAGCTCGCCACATGCGGCGGGCGGTTGCAATCGATCACGAGCCGCGAATAGCGCTGCGCGATCAGATGGGCGTCGAGAAGTTCCGAAAGCCGCTCGGCAACGCCGGCAATGCCGATGTCCCAGGCGATATGCCGCGTCAGCTCGCGTTCGCCCAAGCCGAGATCGCCGAGGGCTTCGGGTATCAGCGCCCCGTAGTGATCGCAAAGCAGCAGAAACGGCGAGCGCCCTGCGGCGTTATATTCCCGCACCGGCGGAGGATCTTTGCTTCCTAGAAGTAACGATATGTCGCCGATACTCAAAGCTGGCCCCTGTTGTTGCCTATCGAAGCGGCATCTCGGCCTAGAAATAAGCAGAGATCGCTATAGATTAGATAGCCTGGAATCACGATGATTGCGCTCGACGATGCCGCTCCTGACGATCCATCACAAG
Organism: Alphaproteobacteria bacterium; assembly: GCA_005884765.1. GTDB lineage: Bacteria > Pseudomonadota > Alphaproteobacteria > Rhizobiales > Xanthobacteraceae > Bradyrhizobium. Next base: position 8,956 of record VAZV01000176.1, on the reverse strand, counting down.
ACTGAATACCGCTATGCGCGTCCGGTGGCGTTTGGCGAACACCGTATCATGCTGCGCCCGCGCGACGGGCATGATCTGCGCGTGCTGGAGAGCCGTCTCGACATCATGCCGGAGCCGATGCGGCTCCGCTGGATCCATGACGTGTTCGGCAACAGCGTGGCGATAGCGGACTTTGACGAGCGTGCGGAAACGCTCGCCTTCACCTCCACCGTGACCGTCGAGCACAATCCCGCAGAGGAGTTCGCGCTGACGCCGGATGACCGGGCGTATTTCTATCCCTTCCGCTACGACGACGAGGAATTTCCCGACCTGCTTCAATTCATCACGCCGCAATATTCTGATCCGAACGGCGAGCTGGCGGGGTGGGCGCGCAACTTCCTCGATGCCGAAGCGCCGACCCCGACGTTTCGGATTCTCAGCGGCATGACCCACGGCATCCGCGAGGCCTTCAGTTATCGCACGCGGCATGAGCAGGGCACGCAGCATCCGCTCGACACGCTGCAGACCGGGTCCGGCACCTGCCGCGACTACGCGCTGTTCATGATCGAGGCGCTGCGGCGGCTCGGCATCGCCGCGCGCTTCGTCTCGGGCTATCTGTTCGTGCCCGACGATCACGACCATTATGCCGGCGGCGGCTCGACGCATGCCTGGGTGCAGGTCTACCTGCCGAGCGCCGGCTGGATCGAGTTCGATCCCACCAACGGCATTGTCGGCACCCGCGACCTCATCCGCGTCGCGGTGGCGCGCGATCCGCGCCAGGCGATCCCGCTGCATGGCACCTATCTCGGTCCGGCCGACGCGTATCTCGGCATGGAGGTGAACATTGATGTGACCTCGGCCGACGAACGGACGGAGGCGTAAATCATGGAGATCAAGGTCGGCTTCGAGATTTCCTACGCGGCGGTCCAGCCGACGCCGATGGTGATCATGCTGTCGATACACCCGTCGCGCTTTGCCGATATCGTCGGCACCGAGACCATCGTTGCCGATCCCGACGTGCCGATCGGCTTCTACCGCGACAGTTTTGGCAATGTCTGCGGGCGACTGGTGGCGCCCGCCGGCGGCGTGACCTTGCGCGGCAGCGCGCTGGTGCGCGATTGCGGATTGCCCGACGCGGTCGACCCGAGCGCGCAACAGGTGGCGATCGATCAGCTGCCGGACGATTTGCTGCTCTATTTGATGCCGAGTCGCTATTGCGAGACCGACAAGCTCACCGACATCGCCTGGTCGCTGTTCGGCAACACACCGCCGGGCTGGGCGCGGGTCGCCGCCATCACCGAGTTCGTGCACAACCACGTCACCTTCGGTTATCAGCACGCCCATCACATGAAATCGGCGCATGACGTCTACGAGCAGAAGAATGGCGTGTGCCGCGATTTCGCGCATCTCGCGCTGACCTTCTGCCGCTGCATGGGCATCCCGGCGCGCTACTGCACCGGCTATATGGGCGACATCGGTATTCCGCCGGATCCGGAGCCGATGGACTTCTCCGGCTGGTTTCAGGCTTACCTGTCCGGCCAGTGGTACACATTCGACGCGCGGCACAATCACCCGCGGATCGGCCGCATCCTGATGGCCACCGGGCGCGACGCCGCCGACGTGGCGCTGACCACGAGCTTCGGGCGGATGAACCTCGCAAAGTTCGTCGTCGTCAGCGACGAGGTGGTGGCGGCTTAGACTTGATGACGTGGGATCTTCTGTTCGTCTACGGCACGCTGATGCGCGGCTTCGACCATCCGATGGCGAAGCTCTTGTCGCGCGGCGCTGATCTCATCGGCGAGGCCCAATGCCGCGGCCGGCTCTATCGCGTCAAACATTATCCGGGGCTGGTGCTGTCGGAGGATCCCGCCGACATCGTGTTCGGCGAAGTCTATCGCTTACGCGCGCGCGACGCCTTGCTGCGCGAGTTCGACATGTATGAAGCCTGCGGCGAAGGTTTTGCCGAGCCGACCGAATACATCCGCAAGCTGCTCTCGGTCACGCTTGAGGATGGCAGCGCGAGCGAGGCCTGGACCTATGTCTATAACTGGCCGGTCGCGCGCCTGCCGCGCATCGCCTCGGGACGGTTTTTGGAGGGGTAGCCACGGCAGCCCCTCAAGCGCGCTTCTTCGGCTTGGCCTTTTGCTGCATGTAGGAACGCAGCACCGCGTTGATGCGGCGTTGATAGCCTTCGCCCTCCTTCTTGAAGAAGTCGAGCACGTCTTCATCGACGCGAATGGAGATAGCCTTTTTCTTTGCCGGAATTACGAGAACAGCGTCCGACCAGTCAATATCCTTGAATTCTTTCCAATCAGGATCATTGGCGATCGAGGCTTCCACTTCCTCGTCCGTCATCGCGTCGAGACGCGCCCAGTCAGTCTTTCCCTTGCGTCGATCGCCCCATCGACGCGTCACGATACGCTCTTTCTTCATCTGGTCTCGGATGGCGCGCTGAAATGATCCTGATCAAGTCGTTTCGACGGGTAAAAATCACCGACATGATTCGACCATGGGATTTCCCGATCGCGATCCATCTCTCCTCGCTGTTGCGGTTTGACCCTCTGAGGATAATTGGCCCGTAAAAAAAACTTCGCTGGCGTCCTCAAAGTCAATGCCGTGCTTGATCAGGTTAGCGTTGCTCTTGTCCTCGTCCCACTCGAAACCGCAACAAGTTCGAGTTCAGGGTCGGTCATTTCAAACTCAGGCTTGTATATACAATCGTATAGACGATGTCAAACCTGTGGATATTGCTGGAACGTAACATGAACATAAAGTCAAGGATTGTGATAGCACCCTAATTCGCTTCTTTGGCAGAAGCGGACCGAACCCACGTTGACCGGTGATTTTGCCTTATGCGCTTTACGCCCCAATTCCTCGACGAGCTGCGCGCCCGGCTTCCGGTTTCGGAAGTCGTGGGCAAGCGCGTCAAGTTGAAGAAGGCAGGGCGCGAGTGGAAGGGGCTGTCGCCGTTTCAGCAGGAGAAGTCACCCTCGTTCACGGTCAACGACCAGAAGGGATTTTATCACGACTTCTCCTCCGGCAAGCATGGCGACATCATCTCCTTCCTGATGGAGACCGAAGGTCTGGGCTTCACCGAAGCCGTCGAGCGCCTCGCCGCGATGGCCGGCCTGCCGCTGCCGGCGGCCACCCCGGACGCCGCGCGTCACGAACAGCGCCGCAAGACGCTCCACGATGTGATGGAGTGTGCGGCGAAATTCTTCGCCGACACGCTCGCCTCGCGCCATGGCGCCAAAGCGCGCGGCTATCTCGGCGATCGCGCGATCTCGCCTGCGACGCAATTGCAGTTCCGCCTCGGCTACGCGCCGGCGGAACGCTTTGCGCTGAAGGAGCATCTGGGCGCGCAAGGCGTTCCCGTCGAGGACATGGTGGAAGCAGGGCTCCTGGTTGCCGGCGACGATATCCCGGTGCCCTATGATCGGTTTCGTGACCGCGTGATGTTTCCGATCACGGACCTGCGCGGGCGCGTGATCGCGTTTGGCGGCCGCGCGCTGGAAAAGGACGTCGCCGCGAAATACATGAATTCGCCGGAGACACCCTTGTTTCACAAGGGCGACAATCTCTACAACCATGCCCCGGCACGGCTTGCGACCCACAACGGCAGCCCGCTGATCGTGGTCGAAGGCTATGTCGACGTCATTGCGATGGTCACCTCCGGCTTTGCCGCCACCGTCGCGCCGCTCGGCACCGCGCTGACCGAAAACCAGCTCGCGCTGCTGTGGAAGATGGCGGACGAGCCGATCCTTTGTTTCGACGGCGACAAGGCCGGCCAGAAGGCGGCCTATCGCGCCGCCGACATGGCGCTGCCGCATCTCAAACCCGGCAAGAGCCTTCGCTTTGCACTGTTGCCCGAAGGCCAAGACCCCGACGACCTCGCACGCACCAGTGGGCGCGGCGCGATCGAGGAAGTGATCTCGGCGGCGCGCGGGCTCGCCGACATGATCTGGTCGCGCGAGATCGAGGGCGGCACGTTTGCCACCCCGGAGCGGCGCGCCGCGCTGGAGGCGCGGATCGCCGAACTAGCAACCGGCATCCGCGACGAAGTGGTGCGGCGTTATTATCGCCAGCACCTGGCCGAGCGCCTGCAGCGCGCATTCGCGCCGGAAACCGCGCGCGGCGCCTACTCCGGCACGGCCTACACCAGGACCGGCAATTTCGGCCGCGAATCACTCCGCGAATCACCTGGGCGATTTCCGCCGCGCACGCCCGGTGCGAGCGGGCGGTTTGCCCCCCGCGGCCTCCGCGGGCAGGGGATAACGGGCGCCGCAGGCCTGCCCCGCGGGCCCTATCAGGCGGCAAGCGCGCAACTGGCGGCAAGCCCCATCATGCGCGGCCAGCGCAGCGCGTTGTCGCGCCGCGAGGCGCTGATCCTGCAATGCCTGATTAACCATCCCTGGCTCTTGCACGAGCATCTGGAGGAGGTGGCGGCGCTGGAATTGGCCCATCCCGAGGCCCACAAGCTGCGCGCCGGCATCATCGCGGCCTTTGCCAACGATCACCACCAGGCCTCTGAGCCCACAGAGCCCGCCGGGAAAATGCGGGCCGATCTCGAAGCGGGCGGATTCTCGCCAATTCTTCAACGACTTGACCGGGCAATCACGACCGGCGCGGTGTGGGGGGCGAGATCAGGGGCGGCACGGGAAGATGTTCTTTCCACTTGGCACCAGCTCGTTGCCTTGCATCGCCAATGGCACTCCTTACTTAGGGAATTGAAGGACGCCGAGCTGGCTTTGGGCCAGGAAGAATCGGGCCAGGAATCCGGCGAGGCCAATCTGGCTTGGTTGCGCGACGTGAAGGCCAGGATGGCCGAGGTCGATGGCACCGAGGCGCTGATCGAGGGCTTTGGCGAGCTGTCAGGCCGGTTCCAGCGGAGCGTTTGATTAAAAAATGATGCGGACGGCTGTATTCGGAACCGCAAAATGACTCGCCAAACCTATGGTTTGGCTGCAAAAACAGGGTTAAGCGAACCTTAATACCGCACCTTTAACAGAGTGCGACAACCAGCGAGACAGATTCGGGGGTGGCGACAGGTTTGCGCCGCCCTTTCCGCGTCGAGCGTTATTTAGTTCAGGCGGGTGCGGCCACGCATCCGCACGAAGCGCGTTTTGGAGAGCGATGAATGGCCAGCAAGGCAAAGACGCTGCAGGTGAAGGACAAGGAAAAAGACGACAAGGCAGCGGATGCCCCTGAGAAGGATGCCCCGGACGCGCCGTCGCCGTTGCTCGACCTGTCGGACGCCGCCGTCAAGAAGATGATCAAGCAGGCCAAGAAGCGCGGCTTCGTGACCTTCGATCAGCTCAACGAAGTCTTGCCGTCCGACACCACCTCGCCGGAGCAGATCGAAGACATCATGTCGATGCTCTCGGACATGGGCATCAACGTCACCGAGGCCGACGACGCCGACAGTGAGGAAGAGAAACAGGAAGAGCCCGAGGACGAGACCGACAACGAGTTGGTCGAGGTCACCCAGAAGGCCGTCACCGAGGTCAAGAAATCCGAGCCCGGCGAGCGCACGGATGATCCCGTGCGCATGTATCTGCGCGAGATGGGCACCGTCGAGCTGTTGTCGCGCGAAGGCGAAATCGCGATTGCGAAACGCATCGAGGCCGGCCGCGAGGCGATGATCGCTGGTCTGTGCGAAAGCCCGCTGACGTTCCAGGCCATCATCATCTGGCGCGACGAGCTCAACGAAGGCAAGATCTTCCTTCGCGACATCATTGATCTCGAAGCGACTTATGCCGGCCCCGACGCCAAGAACAACATGAACCCGGCGATGATCGGCGCCCCCCTTGGCGCCGACAGCCAGTCGGCCGTGAACGGCGATGGCGCCGCCGTCATAACCCAGGTTGCGCCCGCGCATGTCGCCCCGCCGGCGGCTCCGCCTGCGCCGACCCCGTTCCGTGCTGCGCCTGCCACTGATGCCGGGGTAGAGGAAAAGGATCCGGCGGAAGCGGCCGCCGAATCCGACATGGACGACGACGAGTTCGAAAACCAGATGTCGTTAGCTGCCATCGAGGCCGAGCTGAAGCCGAAGGTGGTCGAGACGTTCGACAAGATCGCCGACAACTACAAGAAGTTGCGGCGCCTGCAGGAGCAGGACATCAGTAACCAGCTCCAGAACGAGACGCTGTCGCCGGCGCAGGAGCGCAAATACAAGAAGCTCAAGGACGAGATCATCGTCGAGGTGAAGTCGCTGCGGCTCAATCAGGCGCGCATCGATTCGCTGGTCGAGCAGCTCTACGACATCAACAAGAAGCTGGTCTCGTTCGAGGGGCGTCTGCTGCGTCTCGGCGACAGCCACGGCGTCGCGCGCGAGGATTTCCTGCGCAACTATCAGGGCTCGGAGCTCGATCCGCGCTGGCTCAACCGCGTCTCGAAACTCTCCGCCAAGGGTTGGAAGAATTTCGTCCATCACGAAAAGGACCGCATCAAGGAATTGCGCCACGAGATCCAATCGCTCGCGGCGTTGACCGGCCTTGAGATCGGCGAGTTTCGCAAGATCGTGCACGGCGTGCAGAAGGGCGAGCGCGAGGCGCGCCAGGCCAAGAAGGAAATGGTCGAGGCCAACCTGCGGCTCGTGATTTCGATCGCGAAAAAATACACCAACCGCGGCCTGCAATTCCTCGATCTGATCCAGGAAGGCAACATCGGCCTGATGAAGGCGGTCGACAAGTTCGAATACCGCCGCGGCTACAAGTTCTCGACCTATGCGACCTGGTGGATCCGCCAGGCGATCACGCGCAGCATCGCAGACCAGGCCCGCACCATCCGCATTCCCGTGCACATGATCGAGACCATCAACAAGATCGTGCGCACCTCGCGCCAGATGCTCAACGAGATCGGTCGCGAGCCCACGCCCGAGGAGCTCGCCGAGAAGCTCGGCATGCCCTTGGAGAAGGTGCGCAAGGTTTTGAAGATCGCCAAGGAGCCGCTGTCGCTGGAGACCCCGGTGGGTGACGAGGAAGATTCCCACCTCGGCGATTTCATCGAGGACAAGAACGCGATCCTCCCCATCGATGCCGCGATCCAGAGCAATCTGCGCGAGACCACCACCCGCGTGCTGGCCTCGCTGACCCCGCGCGAAGAACGCGTGCTCCGCATGCGCTTTGGCATCGGCATGAACACCGACCACACGCTTGAAGAAGTCGGCCAGCAGTTCTCGGTGACACGCGAGCGCATCCGCCAGATCGAGGCGAAGGCGCTAAGGAAGCTGAAGCATCCGAGTAGGTCGCGAAAGCTGCGGTCGTTCCTGGATAACTGATCTCGTTTCCTGGGCGCGGCGCAGCACGAAGTGCCGCGTTGCAGACCCGGGACCCAGTTTTCTTCCCCTTGTCATGGCCGGGCTCGTCCCGGCCATCCACGTCTTGGGACAAGCGTGCTAGACACGTGGATGCGCGGGTCAAGCCCCGCGCATAACGGGAGGACGGGGGCTTATGCCGACGATCGCTTACTTCTACGGCATCGCCATTCGGATGTATTTTGTGGACCATCCTCCGCCGCATTTCTTTGCGTCTTACAGCGGTCATGAAGCCAACGTCTCAATAGAAACTGGTGACGTCATTGAGGGCCACCTTCCCGGAAATGCCGCCCGCCTCGTGAAGCAGTGGGCACTGGCGCATCGCGGCGAACTGGAGGATAATTGGCGCCGGGCGCGCAGCGGTATGCCGCTCGTCAAGATCGCAGGCCTCGACGATGATTAAAGTTGCGAAAATAAAATGTCTCGGCGGACATCGCCTGCGGGCGACGTTCAGTGACGGCATGGCTGGAGAATACGACTTCTCGAGCATCATTGGCGGCAACGGCCCGATGGTCGAACCCTTGCGCGATCCGGCGTTCTTCGCACGCGTATTCGTCGAGGATGGCGCGCCGACCTGGCCGAACGGCTTTGATGTTGCGCCCTCCTGGCTACGCCGGGAAATCGAGGCGACCGGCGCTCTGGCGCGGGATGCGGCGGCTTAGCTTTCAGCGTTCGCCTAAGGAGCCGCTCAATATGACCAAGGGCAGGAAACTTGCGACGGCCAGTTTCGCGACCCTCGCATTGCTCGCGTGTTTGAGCTCAACGGGGAACGCCGCTCAATGCGGCAGTGGACCCGCCGGCTTCGAGGCCTGGAAGCAACAATTCGCCGAGGAAGCTCGCGCCAAGGGCATCGGCGCCTCGGCGGTGTCAGCCTTGATGGGGACGAACTACGCGAGCGCAACCATCGCCGCCGATCGCGGCCAGCGAAGTTTTAGCTTGTCGCTCGATCAGTTTCTCGCCAAGCGCGGCGCTTCGACCATCGTCGCGCGTGGACGCGCGCTGAAGCAATCGCAAGGCGCGCTGTTCGCATCCATCCAGCAGCGCTATGGCGTTCCGCCGGGGCCGCTGATCGCGATCTGGGGAATGGAGACGGGCTTTGGCAGCCAGCGCGGAAATCAGAACATGCTGTCTTCCATCGCAACGCTCGCCTACGACTGCCGGCGGCCGGAGTATTTCACGGACCAGCTCTACGCCGCGCTGAAATTGATCGATCGCGGTGTGCTCTCGGGAGCTACGCGTGGCTCCATGCACGGCGAAATCGGCCAGACACAGTTTCTCCCCAAGACCATTCTGGAGTACGGCACTGGCAATCTCGACAATGCTGCCGGTGCGCTCAACTCGACGGCGAATTTCCTGAAAGCCCACGGCTGGCGCGCCGGCGCTGGGTACCAGCCGGGAGAAGCCAACTTCGCAGCCATCGAGGCCTGGAATGCCGCCTCGGTCTATCAGCGCGCCATCGCGCTGATGGGCCGCCAGATCGACGGCGGCGAGTGACGCGCCCGCTGAGGCGTGAGCGCGTAGATTCCATGGGGCGGTGAGCGTGGCCTTTCCGATAGGTTTGGGTTTCCACACTCGAACCATCGGAGAGTCAGATGCAAGCATCGACCGCAGACACGCCCACCGCCGGCCATTGTGGCACAATTTTCGTTGCAATCGAACTGA
>VAZV01000012.1 GCA_005884765.1 Alphaproteobacteria bacterium | reverse complement strand
GTGATTTTACGCGTTCGATCGCGTTTTACGCGCAGGCTCTCAAGCCGCTCGGGATCACAGATTTTCTGGACTATAAAGGCCAGGATGGTCACCCAGACAAGGCTTCGGAAATAACGGACGCTTCTTCTTCTGGTTGGGAGGCCCTATCCGGATGCCGTTCACTTCGGTTTTGTCGCCAAAAGCCATGCGGAGGTGAATGCCTTCTTTATAGCTGCAATTGCAGCAGGCGGATGGGAGAAAACTGCACCGGCCCCAGCTCCAATATCATCCTGACTATTACGCAACCTGGGTACTCGACCCCGACGGTCACGACGTTGAGGTTGTGAACAAGACCGGACAGATCGATTAGGCGCGTGAACGAATTTGAGCCAGCATCTGCAATCATGCAGCCCTACGACGAGCCTGATTTCGAAACCCGCCTAGTTGCCAGTAGGTCCCGGCGAGAGGATGCTGTCGGCTGCGGGCACAATGGAGAGCAGCATGAGCAAGGCAGGTCTCGACGACCGCCACTGCAGCAATTATGGCGAAATCAGCGGCAAACACGGAAACACCCTCATCCGCACGTTGCGAAAGGTTTACGGATAGAGTTTCGCAGCCGGCTATCCCGAAACCGAGAAGCTGAGCGAAGTTTTGCTTAAACTGAACGAGACGTCGCTGAGCCAGCTCCGCCGTGATCATGAGACCGGCCACTTGGAGCACAAGATCGCCAAAACTTCGAAGTAAGACCGCGAACCTGAATGGCAAAGATCCTACTTTCGATACCGGATCTGCGACGGCGGGCGTTGGCGGAGATCCGAAAGCAAGCCGGTTGTCATGCCGTCCTGTCTTGCTTCGGTCTGTGAAAAACTCGGCCGATGATTTGACTCGATGGCATTTCTTGCATGCCTTTATGGTGACGGGAGCTTTACGTCGTGGGAGTACCGCGACTAGTTTGAACAACGAGTCTGTTGTTGCAGTTATCGGCACCATCATTCGCAGAGAAAGCCGCTGGCAAAGTCGCCTTCTGAGAAACGACCGACGCTGAACGTGCAAAGCCCGAGGAATTCGCTCTCTCAGCGGCCAACTCGCACGACTACGACGGCTAACCTTCGGAAGTCACCGCACAATTGCCTGGCGAATATTTTCTCTTGTAATATCAGACCACTTCGCTTGAAAACGCTGTATACTGGTGACGAGCAACCGATCCGCCGACGGATGAACGTCATGATTACCACATCGATGAGCCGAATGGTCGTGCCGTTCCTGGCGCTGGTTGCAGCCAGTGGTATGGCGCTCGCCTTCGCCATCCAGCACGTCGGCCGCGAGCCGCCCGCTGACACCAGGGCCGCCACCGGAGTGCCCGCCGCAGTCTCCAAGCTGGCATCAGGCGCGCGAGATCAAGCTCCAGCCGCGCTCGGAGCGGCGCAAGCGGAAGCAAACGCTTTGACGGCAGAGCTGGCAGGATCGCTCCCGGCGGCCGTTAGTGGAGATGGCGCGCCGAGTTTCGACATCGCGCGCGTTGAGCCGACGGGGGACGCTGTGATCGCGGGCCGGGCGCCGCCGGGCACAACGGTGGAACTGCTACGGAACGGCGAGCTACATGATCGCGTGGTCGCGAATCCATCGGGAGAATTTGCAATGGTCCCGCCCCGGCTTCCTCCGGGCACCTACGACCTGACCTTGCGCTCCACGAATTCGGACGGCAAGCAGACGACTTCCAAACAGAGCGTGGCGGTAGCGCTTGAGGGCAATCCGAACGACCGGCCGGTCGTGGCGCTGATGACGCCGGACAAACCTACCGTCCTGCTGTCCCAGCCGGCCGCGCCAAAGCCGATGGTCGAGACGGTGGTCGTGGAGACGGTTGAAATCAAGCCGGGCGGCAAATTCCATGTGACCGGCCGTGCTCACCCTGGCGCCGCGGTGAGGCTCTATCTCAACGACAGCTTTGTTGCGTCCGTATCAGCAGGCGCGGATGAGCGTTTTGAAGTCACGATCAATCAAGGCGTTGCGCCCGGCAGCTACCGCGTCAGGCTGGACGAAACGGAGGCGAGTTCGGTGCAGCTCACGGCGCCGAACCGGTCAGAGACTGCCGCTGCACGGCAGGCGCGACTGGCGGCCACCGCCTCCACCGGTGCGCCAGACGGAGGCTCGCCCTCCGCAGTTGTTGTGCCGAAGATCGCGACTACCACCGTTTCCCGCGGCGACAGCCTCTGGCGCATCAGTCGCCTCACCTACGGCGCGGGCCCGCGTTACGCCGTCATTTACAGCGCGAACCGAGAGCGGATCCGCAATCCTAACCTGATCTATCCCGGCCAGATTTTTGTCCTTCCGACGCAGTGAGCGGGCAGATCCTCAGCAATCACTTGTCACGGGAAAGCTGAAGTTAGCTACTGCACCGGTCGCCGGACACGGCGAGGTATCAATCGTTGAAATCGTCGTCAGCGCCCCTCAACGCCCGTTGTCGCACGCTGATGGAATTGTGGGCTGTGATGACGAGGTTCGCGCGGAGCTGGCCGTTCGGACGGATCGCGGCCAATCTTGGACTTCAATTCTAATAGATCGGTGAAGACATCGGCCTGGCGCCGCAGCTCGTCGGCGATCATCGGCGGCTGGCACGAAACCGTCGAAACCACCGTGACGCCGACGCCGCGGCGCTGCACCGCTTCCACCAGAGAGCGGAAGTCACCGTCACCGGAAAACAGCACCATTTGATCGATATGTTTGGCGAGCTCCATGGCATCGACGGCGAGCTCGATATCCATATTGCCCTTCACCTTGCGGCGGCCGCTCGCGTCGATGAATTCCTTGGTCGCCTTGGTGACGACCGTGTAGCCGTTGTAATCGAGCCAGTCGATCAAGGGGCGGATTGACGAGTATTCCTGATCTTCGATGATCGCGGTGTAATAGAACGCGCGCAACAGCGTGCCACGGCTCTGAAATTCCTTGAGCAGGCGCTTGTAGTCGATATCGAAGCCGAGCGTCTTGGCTGTTGCATAAAGGTTGGCGCCGTCGATAAAGAGCGCAATCCTATTGGAGGAAGATGGCATTTCAGATGCTGACCTTCTTTAAAAAAATACCGCAGGCGAGGCCGGCTAATTCAAACTGCTTGGATATTGGCGAAGCCAAGGTCGCGATTGACGCGGCTCCCAAGCAACGCTCGACAATCAAACTGCAAGTTGAATTAGAGTGTCGCAAATAAATGCGAGCGAGTGAAGGCAAAAAAGCGCAACTTAAACGTTTAGCCCAAATCGTCTGGATACTGCGATTTGACCCAGGGCATCCGGGCTTCCGAATTGAAATCGGTCTACGTCCAAATATTTTAAGTTTCAAATAGTTTCTTCAGAGCGCCCTGACGTGCTCAGCTGAATCGATCGATACGGCGCGGACAAAAGCAGCAAAAAGAGCGCGCTGTGGGCTTTGTATTTGGCACTTGGTCGGCTGCGCTCCGAACCCTGCATGACGATTTCCCCCTCGGTCGTGCAGAGGCACCACCTCCATTTTCGGCCGCGCTTCTTCAAAACCACCTCAAAAACAGCAAGCTGGTCCAGGCATCGCGATGGTGCCTTCCGAAGCATTTTCAAAGGGGCCCCCGAAATGGAAAAGGTCACTTACCTAGTTGGTCGGTCGAGACGCACAATTGGTCCATGGAAATGCGATCGCTTTTTCGTGTAGTGAACCGGGAATTTCCGTTTCGCTGCCGGGCACAAACTTAGAAGCCGTCGGCTTGGTTTGTCGGGTCGAAATTGCGCTCACGTCGGCACGTGACCGCGAAACGCGCACGGTTGCAGGATTGGCGCTGAATTCGGGCCCGGATCCTGGCTCCGGGCCAGAATGAATCCCCCGCTTTGCCGGATTTGAGTCGCATTGCGACCCAGGTCGCGGCCAAAGGTCGTGCCCGGGAGGGGCGCAGCACCGGGGATTTCCATGTCCGGTCCTTTGCGATCTTGCTTCGCCGCTTTTCTCCTTCTCGCAGGTCTCTCGGCGTCGCCTGCATCTTCGAATCCCTTTGCAGCCTTGTTCAATGCCGCTCCCGGGGAAGCCACTGCGCCGGCTCCCGCCGAAGAAGAGTGCTTGCTGCAACCCGGCAAGTCGACGGCCGATGGCCAGCACTGGGTCTATCGTTACGACGGCCACCGCAAATGCTGGTTCCAGACCGCCGAGGGGATCGCGACGGTGAAGAAGCCGGTTCATCATCGCGCCGCGAAGCAGCGTGCCGCCGCTCCCAAGGAGAAGGAGCCGGCGCTGCGCAAGCGGAAGTCAGTCGTGGATGTGCGTGCGGAGCTGCTGCGGTCTGCGCCGGCGGAAACGCCCCAGCCGACGCCGCCCGCGCCCGAGCTCAAGGTGGTCGATGCCGCTCCCGTCCCGACTACCGGGGCCGCGGCGCTCGTGCCGCCGGCACCCGTCGTCGCCGAGCCGTCGAACGATCAGCTCACGCCCGACCATCCCACGCCGCGCCAGGTCGACGTGGAGACGCTTCTGGCGACCGCGCCGGCCGCGAGCGATGCGGTTGCCGCCTCCGTGCCTCCGGCGACCCCGGTCGCCGTTCCCATCACCAAGGCGGGCGACGACGGGCCAGGGTGGACGCCAGCCTGGCTCGGCGTGCTGCTGATAGCGCTGGGGCTCGTCTCCCTCCTAAGCTCGAGCCGGACCCTTCGGGGGGGCGTGCTTGCGATTTCTCGATCCGGGGACGGAGTTGGCGGCCATCGCGGACGATGGATTCCGATACCGTCTTTCGCCTTCGGTCGGAATACGTTTGATCGGCCGGCGGCCGAGCCGGAGCGGTCGTCGACGGCCGTCGTGCGCCGCCTAGCACCGCGGGCCGGCCGCGTCGACCGGGCGGACCCAAAGAATGGCGAACGGATCCGGAATCAGGTCGAGCGTCCGCGCGAGTTCGCCCCGCACAGCCACGTTT
>VAZV01000273.1 GCA_005884765.1 Alphaproteobacteria bacterium | reverse complement strand
GTGCGCGATCGGGAAGTAGATCAGCGTCACCCACAGCGGGATGAACAGCGCGACCGCCGAGAACTTCATGCGTTCGGCAAACGAACCGACAATGAGGCACGGGGTGATCGCCGCGAACGTCATCTGGAAGCAGACATAGACGAGCTCGGAGATGTTGGCGTCGACGCTAAACGTCGCCGCCTTGGAGTCCGGGGTTACGCCCATCAGGAAGGCCTTGGAGAAGCCGCCGATGAAGTCGGAGCCGCCGGTGAAGGCGAGGCTGTAGCCGTACAGCGCCCAGATCACGGTGACGATGCAGACCGTGTAGAACACCTGCATCAACACCGAGAGCATATTCTTCGAACGAACGAGGCCGCCATAGAACAGCGCAAGGCCGGGGATGGTCATCAACAGCACCAGCACCGTCGATGTCAGCATCCAGGCGTTGTCGCCCTTGTTGACGGTTGGCTCCGCGTAGGCTGCGGTCGCGGCGAACAAGCCGACTGCGAGGGCCGCCAATCCCGCGCGATAGGGACGTTTGAACGTCATTTTGATTTACTCCTGAATGGTAGGGTTGAGCGCGAAATCAGAGGGCCGCGGCATCCGCCTCACCGGTGCGGATGCGGACCGCATGGTCGAGGTTGATGACGAAGATCTTGCCGTCGCCGATTTGACCGGTTTTGGCCGCTGAGGTGATGGCCTCGATGGTCTTGTCGACTTGATCGGAGGCGATGGCGACCTCGATCTTGATCTTGGGCAGGAAGCTCACCGCATATTCGGCACCGCGGTAGATTTCCGTATGGCCCTTCTGCCGGCCATATCCCTTGACTTCCGTCACCGTCAGACCGTGAACGCCGATGGCGGTCAAGGCGTCACGGACTTCTTCGAGCTTGAATGGCTTGATGATCGCCATAACAATTTTCATGGGTCCTATCCCCGCTTGGGCCCGGTGCAGGACAGACCGGGCGTTCTCGACTGAGGTTCACCACGGAGAAAGTTCACTACGCGGGCACAGCCGGGACCATTAGAATCAAATGCCGTGCCAGATCGCGCGTGTTCCCTAACGAACTATGAACGCGGACTTTTTTGTGCTTTGCGGGGATTGGCCCAGGCCGCGCCATTCGGTCGCGCCTAAAACTTAATCATGGCTGCCCAAATCAAAGGCGGGACAAGCTGCGGACACAATTCTGCTCATCGGCAGAGCAGAGAAGCGGTATCACGATGGGGCTATGCGGTCGGCTCCAAGGTATGTTCGCCCGAAGAAGGCCTCAGAGCGCGTCGCTGTCGGTCTCGCCAGTCCGGATGCGAAGTGCGTGATCGATCGGGGTCACAAAGATCTTGCCGTCGCCGATCTGCCCGGTGCGCGCGTTGGAGGTGATGACTTCCACCGCCTTGTCGGCCAGTTCGGACGCGACCGCGATCTCGATCCGCAGCTTGGGCAGAAAGTTCACGACATACTCCGCGCCGCGATAGATTTCGGTGTGGCCTTTCTGGCGGCCATAGCCCTTGACCTCCGTCACCGTCATGCCGTGCACGCCGATGGCGGTCAGCGCCTGGCGGACCTCGTCAAGCTTGAAGGGTTTGATGATCGCGACGACGAGTTTCATGGGTGCGGCCTTCGTTTTCGGAGGATCTTGCGCAGATTGGCGGGCGCAGCGGACTGCAGCCGGTCAAATCTGGCATCTTTCCGGGCAAATGGCACAAAAAACTTGCAAGGCGCGGCAGAAAACATTTCGGGCTCTGTACAGGCGTCTGGATCGTCCGTCAGAATACGGGTTCTTCGCAAGGCCACGTATTAGAGCTGCCGCCGCATCGGGCGCGCTCACAAGCAATAAGACTCGCCAAGCAATAATGAGGGGGTACCCAAGATGGAGAACCGGTCCTGGTTCTATGCGTCCCAAGGTCAGCAACAGGGTCCCTATCCGGAAGCGCAGCTTCGCGACCTGATCGTACGAGGAGTTGTCCGGGCCGATACGCTGGTCTGGTCCGAGGGGATGGCCGGCTGGCAAAGGGCCGGCGAAATTCCGGACCTGGCGCCGGGCGGCCCCTCGCCTCCCGCCGTTCCGCAATCCGGCGCGATGATGAACGCGAGCGGACAGGGCGGAAATCCGTTGTCGCTCGATATCGGGCTATGGTCCTACCTCGGACGAGGCCTCTTGTTCGTCATCGGGCTGTTGCTCGTTGTTCCAGCGCCCTGGACGTCGACGAGCTTCTACCGCTGGATGGCGTCACGCATTCATGTGCCGGGGCGGCCGAACTTCGCCTTCACCGGGCAGCCGATGGACCTCTGGTATGTCTTCGTGATCCTGGGGTTGATGAGCTATGTCGGACTAACTCACAGCTCTATTCTGCAGCTTCTCGCCATCCCCGCGCAGGCGTTTCTTTCGTGGATGATTGTGCGCTGGGTCGCCGCCAATCTCAGCTCGAACGGCCAGCAGCTTCCGCTCTCGTTTGACGGCAGCGCGCTGGCCTATGTCGGCTGGTCGGTGCTGATGTACGTTTCCTTCATCACCATCATCGGCTGGGCCTGGGTGATCACGGCCTGGATGCGCTGGAATTGCAGCAACGTCAGCGGCACGCGGCGCGAGATCGTCTTCAACGCGACGGGATTGGAAGTGCTGTGGCGAACCCTGGTGTTTGTCGTGGGATGCGCATTCCTGATTCCCATTCCCTGGGTGCTGCGCTGGTACACAAGATGGTACGTGTCGCAATTCGCACTGGTTGAGCACGGCGCTTAAGCTGCGCGCGTGAACACGCGATCACTTGCGCTCGCGCACCGAGCCTTCCTGCGCGACTGACGCCACCAGGGTGCCGTCGGGCTTGAAGATCAGGCCGCGGGTCAATCCGCGGCCGCCTTGCGCGCTCGGCGAGTCCTGCGCGTAAAGCAGCCATTCGTCGGCGCGAAACGGCCGGTGAAACCACATCGCGTGATCGAGGCTCGCCGGCATCATGCGCTTGTCGAACAGCGTGCGGCCATAGCGCGCCATGACGGCGTCGAGTAGCGAAAAATCCGACGCATAGGCGAGCGCGCACATATGCAGCGCCGGATCGTCGGGCAGTTTGGCGGCGGTGCGGATCCAGACATGGATGCGGCCGTCGTCGATCCTCTGGCCGAAATAGCGGCCGAGCTCGACCGGGCGCAATTCGATCGGGCGATCCGATTCATAATAGCGGCGGATGAAGTCCGGCATCTCGCGGAACATCGGCTGCTTTGCGACTTCCTCGGCGGTCAATTTCTCCGGCGGCGGCACGTCGGGCATCTTGTCCTGATGGTCGAACGAGCCTTGCTCCTCGGCATGAAACGACACCATGATCGAGAAGATGGCGTTGCCGTGCTGGATCGCGGTGACGCGGCGGGTCGAATAGCTCTTGCCATCGCGCAGCCGCTCGACCTGATAGATGATCGGGATCTGCGGATCGCCCGGCAGGATGAAATAGCAATGCAGCGAATGCGGCAGCCGGCCTTCGACGGTGCGGCACGCCGCCACCATCGCCTGTCCGATCACCTGGCCGCCGAACACCCGCTGCCAGCTCGTCTTCGGGCTCGAGCCGCGAAACAAATTTACCTCGAGCGGCTCGAGATCAAGGATGGAAATCAGGTCAATCAGTCCTTTGGACATGAAAGCGCTTTCGGTTGGGTCGACGAACAAATGAGGAAATGGGGTTAACGAGCCTTGTTTGGTGAACCTGTTTCGCCCAGCTATAGTCAGGTAGCAAGAGCATGAGTAAGCAAGTTCCCGGGACAGTTCGCATGTCAGCACAGCGCAGCATCGTCATTGGCGGGGGGGCGTTTGCCGGTCTCGCGCTGGCGGTGGCGCTGCGTCAGGGACTTGGCAGCGATATCCCGATCATCGTGGCCGATCCGGCGCTTGCGACGCGGCCGAGCCGCGATCCGCGGGCCACCGCGATCGTCGCGGCCTGCCGGCGGCTATTCCAAACGCTGGGGGCGTGGGAGCGCGTTGCGGACAAGGCGCAGCCGATCCTCGACATGGTCGTCACCGATTCCAGATTAGAGGACGCGATCCGTCCGGCGTTTCTGACCTTTGCCGGCGATGTCGAGCCGGGCGAGCCGTTTGCGCATATGGTCGAAAACCGCCATCTCGTCGACGCGCTGGCCGCGCGTGCCGAGGCGGAAGGCATCGATCTTCGGGCGAGCGCCGTGACGTCGTATGATTCGCGCTCAGACGGTATCGACGTGACGCTCGGCGACGGCAGCACCATCCAGGCGAGCCTGTTGGTTGCCGCCGACGGCGCGCGCTCAAAACTGCGCGAACGCGCGGGCATCGCAACCCATGGCTGGGACTACGATCAATCCGGCATTGTCGTCACCGTCGGCCATGAGCGCGAGCATCATGGCCGCGCCGAGGAGCATTTCCTGCCCGCTGGTCCCTTCGCGATCCTGCCGCTGAGCGGCAAGCGCTCGTCGCTGGTGTGGACCGAGAAGCGAGCTGAGGCCGCGCGCATCACGGCCTTGAGCGAGGACGAATTCCATGGCGAGCTCGAGCAGCGCTTCGGCCTGCATCTCGGCGAGATCAAAGCGCTCGACAAGCCGCGGGCGTTTCCGCTGTTCTATTTTGTCGCGCGCTCTTTCATCGCCGAGCGGATGGCGCTGGTCGGCGACGCCGCGCACGTGATCCACCCGATCGCGGGGCAGGGCCTCAACATGGGGCTTCGGGACGTCGCGGCGCTGGCCGAAGTCGTGGTCGATGCGGCCAGGCTCGGCATCGACCTCGGGCAAGCCGACGTGCTGGAACGCTATCAGCGCTGGCGGCGGTTCGACACCATGGCGATGGGTTTTGCCACCAACTCGCTGAACTTCCTGTTCTCGAACCAATCCACGCTGTTGCGCACCGTGCGCGATATCGGGCTTGGGCTCGTCGATCGTGCGCCGCCGCTGAAAAACATGTTCATCCGCCAGGCCGCGGGGCTTGTCGGCGAAGTGCCGCGGCTGTTGAAGGGCGAGGCGCTGTAAGAATCAGCGTCGTCGCGAAAGCGGGACCGATCAATTCGGATAGGGATCCCACTTTTCAGGATGATTGTGGTCAAGCCGACGCAACTGCCTTGGACCACCGCCGTGCATCTCGCTTTGCGGATACACTAAGTCCCAAAGCTCTCCGGTCTCCACGTGACGATAAAGAGTTGCCCAATTTCCTCTCTTTAGTTCAACGAGCTTGGCAAGCAAATCATCAATCGCCTTGGTGCCGCCTTCTGCGACCATTTTGCCGTCGCGAAAAATCCAGACATCGGTAAGTTCGGTTAAGAATGGCATTCGCAGCTCACTCAATCTTCCTTGCTTCTTCCGGCAGCATGATCGGGATGCCGTCGCGGATCGGATAGGCGAGTTTGGCCGAGCGCGAGATCAATTCCTGTTTCGCCGCGTCGAATTCGAGCGGACCCTTGGTGATCGGGCAAACCAGGATTTCCAGCAATTTGGGATCGACGGTGTTTTCGGGACGTTCGGATGAAGCATTCATGCGCGGTCTCCGGCATTATTTTTCGAATCACTTAGCACATCGAACTTGGCGGCGCCTCATTTTGAAGCGAAGCGCAGCAATTCATCGAGCACCTCCTGCATTCGCCGTTGCGGCAAGGCCTGGTCCGACAGGGCAAAGCCAAGGAACGCCCAATAGAGGATTTGCGCCCGCCCCCGCGCGGTCCCGCTCGCAAGCCCGGCCGAGCTCAGCAGGCTTTCAATATAATCCAGTCGGCGGCGGTCGATGGCCTGCACCTCCGCGCGCGCAGCGGAATCGACCGTGGCCCAGCTCCGCACCGCTTTTTCCAGCGCCAGTTTGCCGCTGAACGCCCGGTGCAGCAGCGCCGGCAGCGGGTCGTCGGAGGCTCTCTCGAGATCGGCAATGATCGCTTCGGCCGCGACCTCGCGCCAATGCTTCAGGATCGCGGCGTGGAACGCGCCGATATCGGCGAAATGCCAGTAGAAGCTGCCCCGCGACACCCCCATCGCCTTGGCGAGCGGCTCCGCCTTCAGCGCCGTAAAGCCGCTCCTGGCGAGGGTTTTGAGGCCCTCGTCGAGCCAGTCTTTTGCCGTAAGTTGATCGCCCATGGCTCGTTCCCTGCGGCAATCCACCATACACCACTGTATTGACAGGTGCCAGCGCGCGTCCTAATTCCCATACAGTACTGTATGGGATGCTGTATGGAGCAAGGCCGATGCGCGACCTTTTGCTGCAATGTTCTGGGCTGGTCGCGGTTGTGGTGGCGCTGATCCACGGCGTGCTCGGTGAGGTGAAAATATTCCCGCGCGTCACCATCGAGCCGGCGCGCTCGCGGACCCTGATCCGGCTGGTATGGCAGGCTTCTACAGTAGCCTGGATCGGCTGCGGTGTACTCCTGATCGCGGCGCCCTCGATGGCGTCGGAGCCGGCGCGGCACTGGATTGTCGTGACGCTCGCCTGCGTGTTCGCCTTCGGCGCGCTCGGCAATGCGCTCGCGACGCGGGGTAAGCATTTTGGGTGGATCGCGCTGACCGCGGTCGTGGCGCTCGCCGTCGCCGGCTACTAGCGCATGATCCGGAAAAGTGAGCACCGGTTTTTCTAGCGCTTCGGACCCAAGACGCGCACCTCGGTCCCAATACCGCGACTCCGCCTCGATCGATCGCACGCCAGCGGCCACCTCGCGTACTTTGGTTTTGTTCTAATTCTAATGTGGAGCGATTCCAATCGTTCGCTGCATTTCTAGTCGCACAATCCTTTTGCAACGGTGTTTAGGTCCCCGAATGCCGCGGAGCCTTTGATCTCCGCAGATTTGGGGGACCCATGTTTTCGCGCCAGCTCGCGCAGTTGCCTGCTCCGGTGTTTGCATCGACGCGCCACTTCGCTCTAACAACGTTTCTCGTGACCACGGCGGTATCGATCATCGGCTGCGGTGGCGCCCGGGCCGCCGACGGCGACGCGAACGAAGTTCTGATGAAGAAGCTTGCAAAGATGGAGCAGCGCATCGAGATCCTCGAAGCCGAGCTCAAGCAAAAGCAGACTGCTTCCGCCGAGAAACAGACCTCCTCGTCCGGCAAGAACGGCAAACCGGCGATGGTACAAGGCTCGCCGAAAGACGCCAACGCGGCGGCGCTGCCGGATCAGCCAAAGGACGCGCCGGACAAACCGGCACCAAAATCAAAGCCGCTCGATGTGGCGACGCCACCGCCGGACAAGCCGATTCTCGGATTGGCGCCCTCGCCCGTTGCGGGTCTCAGCATCGGCGCTTACGGCGAAATCAAATTCGGCGCGATGCAAAACCCCGCCGCCAACGGCCAATGGCAAAACGGCTTCGACGCGGCCCGGTTCGTGCTGCTGCCGACCTATGCGATCACCGACAACATCATCTTCAACGCCGAGATCGAATTCGAGCACGCCGGCTCCGGCTTCGATGCCGATGACAAGCTGCATGGCACCGCCGAGATCGAGCAACTCTGGATCGACTTCAAGATTGTCGATCAGTTCAACTGGCGCGCGCCCGGAATCGACCTGATACCGATCGGCTACATCAATCAGCACCACGAACCGACCCAGTTCTACAGCGTCAATCGCCCGGAACTCTACAATGGCCTCATTCCATCGACCTGGATGGCCGGCGCGAGCAGCGTTTACGGAACGATCGCGGACGGTCTCACCTACCAGTTTCAAGCAAGCTCCAGCATCGAGGACTTTGGCGGGGATTTCGGCCTGCGCACCGACGCCAACACCGTGCCGCCGTTTCCGATCGGTTACGCCCCCGGCATCAGCGGTCTCGATGCGCTGGCACTCTCGAAACCTGCCAAGGGAGACTTTCGGCAGCTCAGCGATACGGTTGCCTATGCGGGGCGGCTGGACTTTACGCCGCCGGTTCTGCCCGGTTTTGCTGGCAGCATCAGCGGTTACTTCAGCCCCGACGTGACCCCGCGCGGGGCCTACGCCGACACCGGGGCATTGCTCGGACGCAACGGCGTTGCAATGTTCGACGCCGAATTCCGCTACCGCGTGCCCGACACCGGTCTCGAACTGCGCGGTGAATACGTC
>VAZV01000175.1 GCA_005884765.1 Alphaproteobacteria bacterium | reverse complement strand
CGCGACGAAGCCGGATGTGCCGGCGGCAAGATGGATGACATAGCCTCCGGAGAAGTCCGCAACCCCCATGGCTGCGAGCCAGCCGCCGCCCCAAAGGCTAAATGCGCCGACGGTATAGACCAGCGTCATCCACACCGGACAGAAGATCATCCATGCCGTGAAGTTCATGCGACCCAGCACGGAGCCCGCGAGGATGATGACGGTGATGGCGGCGAACACGAACTGGAAGAAAATCAGCGTCGCCATCGGAAAGGTGAGGGCCGGCATGCCCGCAGCTGCAGCCGGAATAATCGCCTGGCCGGTGGTAAATGAAGCCGACGTCGCAAGTCCTGGCTTGCCGAGGAATGGGAACCATTGCTCTCCGAACGCCATGTTGTAGTCGAATAGGATCCAGACGACCAACACGGACGCGAAAGCGTACATCGACATGAAGGCGGAGTTGATCGCCCATTTCTTCTTGACGATGCCGCCATAGAGAACCGTCAGCCCCGGAATGCTTTGCAGGCCGACGAACGTCGCAGCCGCAAGCTGCCACGCGTTGTTTCCAGTATCCAGCCATTGTGGTGATGGTGTAAGTGCCATGAGCGTTCCCCAATTGTTTTGAACGAAGCTCAGTCCGTGCACCGGTCGCACAGACCAGCCGCAAAAAAAACGCAAGGAATATACCACTCGTCTCCGGCTTATTTGGACGTTGAATGGTTGGAAACATTTCCGCAAAAGTCGTGCATCGGACCGAGGTGACGATGATTAGAAAATGCGCATTTGCCTATAAAATAGTCAGGTAACGTACGAGGAGCGGCCCATGGTTGCGAGGCGGCTGGCGGGGGGAATTGGCGCGTTGGCGGTCGGCATCTCGGCTGCCGCCATCGGCGGCGAAGCGCCACATGGCGAGACCGCGATCACCTGCACCAATGTCTCAAGCGGCGCGAATTGGCAGATCAAGATCGACTACGACAAAGGCACTGTCGATTCCAACCCGGCCCGCATCAGCGATGCAGAGATCTCGTGGCACGATCCGACCGACGGCGGCAACTACAGGCTTGACCGCAAATCCGAGAAACTTACGGTCGTCATTGCGTCGAGCACCGGCGGCTATTCCCTGTTTCATCGCTGCAAGCTTTAGAAAACCGTTCCCATCCGGCGATCTGAGTGCGAGGCAGGGCCTTTTTGCGGATTATGTGCTCTCGCGGAAATTGGAACCAAGGGGATGGCGCAACGGGTTTCCCGCATCAAGGTAAGTGTCGGGTTCGTCTCGGAGACCGGACCGCGCAAACGCAATGAAGATTTCGCCGGCGCCGTTTTTGGTCCCGAGCTCCCCGAGCCGCGCCGTGACGTGGTGGCGGCGATCTCAGATGGAATCGGAGGCGCAAAGGGTGGCCGCGAGGCGGCCGAGATCGCGGTGCGCGGTTTTCTCGACGGTTTTTGCGACCTGCCGGAGACGATGGAGGTGCGGCGCGCAGCCGCCATCGTATTGAATGCGCTCAACGGCTGGATCCACTCGCAAGGCCAGCGCGATGCCGGGTTGATGGGGATGGGATGCACCTTCACCGCGCTGGTGCTGCGCGGGCGCGTCGCGCATGTGCTGCATGTCGGTGATACCCGCGCCTACCGCTTCAGCCGCGACCACCTGACCTTGTTGACGGAAGACCATGTTCGGCAGGGCGGCACCGGCCGGTCGAACATCCTGGTCCGCGCGCTCGGCGTCGAGACCGAGGTGCGGCTGGACTACACCACCCAGCCGGTAGCTCAGCACGACCGCTTCCTGCTTTGCAGTGACGGCGTGCACGGCTATCTCGCAGCCGAGGCCATCGTCGAGATCTTGCGCGAGCGCGTCTCTTCCGAGGATACCGCGCGCGCGCTGATTGCGGCCGCGCTCGATGCCGGCAGCACCGACAACTGCACCGCGTTGGTGCTCGATGTCGTTGGCCTGGAGACGGCGGTCACGGCTGATATCGGCGCCAACATCGTGCAACTGCCGATGACCCCATTGCCGCAGGGCGGCGAGAGCATCGATGGATTCGTGCTCAAGGTGCTGTTGTCGGAGGGACGATACACCCGCCTGTTCGGGGCGGAGGACGAGATCGAGGGCGGCGAAGTGGCGCTGAAATTCCCGAAGCCGCAGGTCGGCAGCGTCGCTACCTACCGCGCGGCGTTCATGCGCGAGGCGTGGGTCGGCGCGCGCGTGACAAGCCCCTGGCTCGGCCACGTCATCGAGTTGCCGCCGGGGCGGCAGACCTGCCTTTACACCGTCATGCCGCTTTATCAGGGCGAACTTTTGGAGACCAGGCTGGCCCGTCGCCCCGCGCTTGGCCTCGAGGAGGGACGCAATATCGCGATCAAGCTTTCGCGGGCGGCGGCGGCGTTGCACCGCGCCGGCATCATTCATCGCGACATCAAGCCGGACAATGTGATCCTCGAGCGTGAGGGATCGCTGAAGCTGATCGATCTCGGCGTGGTGCGTATACCCGGAATGGAAGATTTCCCGCCCGAGGACATCCCGGGCACGACCGCCTACATGGCGCCCGAAATGTTTGACGGCGAAGCAGGCAACGAGGCCACCGACATCTACGCGCTCGGCGTCACCATGTTCCGCGCCTTCACCGGCGAATTCCCCTACGGTAACGCCGATGCCACCGGCCGGCCGCGCCGTGACAGGCCGACGCCGCTCTCGGCGCTGCGCCCGGACCTCCCGGCCTGGCTGCAGGCCGCGCTCGCGCGGGCGATCGCAACAGACGCGGCCGAGCGCTACCGCGACATGACCGAATTTGCCGTGGAAATGGAGGCAGGGCCGGCGAGCGCCCCGCCTGCGATGCAACGGCCGCGGACGCTCTATGAGCGTAACCCAACTCGGTTCTGGCAGGGTGTTGCGGCGCTGCTCGCGCTGGTGCTGCTCGTGACGCTGCTGCGGCGCTGAGGCGTCAAAAGCGGATTTGGATTTGCGGGTGCACGCAAATCGTTGGCGAAATAAAACCGCCCGGTTTTTGCCGGGCGGTTTTTCATCTCACCAATCTGATTTGTTATTCGCCGCCGCCAAAGCGCCGCGACCACCATCCGGCGCGGCGGGGCTGGTTGTCGCCCGTTGCTTCCCGCGCGGGCTCAGCCGGGGCAGGGGCCTGCGATGGCTGGCTCGGGCTGGCGGGCGGCGCCTCGGGGGCTTGCGCCTCGGCCAGGAAGCTTACCTTCTCGCGCACGGTTGAACGCCGCCGCGCGGCTCGCTCAGCGTCTTGCGCGCTTTCGGTCTCGGCGGAAGCGCTAGCCCCTTCCGACTGACCGTGATCCGCCGGTTGCTGTTCGGGCTGCGATGCGATCGGTTCGTGCTGAACCATCGGCAAGGATTGATCGGATGGAGCGCTGTCAAAATCGGCCACCGCGCCTGATGCTTCCGGATCCGACCGCGGCCCAAGCTCGTCGGCGATCGATGCGGCGAGACCGTCGTCCGGTCCGGTGCCGCGCCGGCGGCGTCCACCGCGGCGTCCGCGGCGACGAGGCCGGCGTTCGCCGCCCCCCGGCTGATCACCGCGCGCGAAACTCGGCTGCTCCTCGCTCTCATCTTCCTCTGCATCGCCCTCATCGGCTTGCACATCCGCAACCGGTTCGGCGTCGCCGGTGTGCACGGCTTCGCCAGCATGCATGGCCTCGCCATCCTCGCGCGGCGGGCCGCTTTCGCGCACCTCGCCGCCGCGGCCGCGCCGGCGCCGCCTGCGCTTGCGGCGATGGCCGTCGGGACCGCCTTCGCTTTCGCTCGCTTCGCTGGCGGCCTGCTCGCCGCCCAGTCCCTCGGTTTCTTCCGTCTCGACTTCGGATTCGTCCTCCAAGTCGAGCGCGTCGTCGTCGAAGGCTTCCTCCGACGGTGGCGGCGCGGCTGCGGCCTGGGCCGCCAGCAGCGCTTTGGCCGCCTCCAGCGTATGCACCTGCTCGCCGCGATCGATGACGAACGACTGCTGGCCGCTGACCGAGGGGTCGGCCACCACCGAGAGCGTCACCTTGAAGCTGTTCTCGAGGTCGCGCAAATGGCCGCGCTTGTGGTTGAGCACATAAAGCGCAACATCGGTTCGGGTCCGCACCACGAGATTATGGGTGGCGCCCTTCATCAGGATTTCCTCGATGCCGCGCAGCAATTGCAGTGCGACCGAGGATACCGACCGCACGTGGCCGGTGCCGCCGCATTGCGAGCAGGGCTCGGTCGAACTCTCGAGCACGCTGGCGCGGATGCGCTGGCGCGACATTTCCAGCAGTCCGAAATGTGAGATGCGCCCGACCTGGATGCGCGCCCGATCCTGCCTCAGGCAATCGGAGAGCTTGCGCTCGACCGAGCGGTTGTTGCGCTTCTCGTCCATGTCGATGAAGTCGATGACGATCAGCCCCGCGAGGTCGCGCAGCCGCAGCTGGCGGGCGACCTCCTCGGCCGCCTCGAGATTGGTCTTGAGCGCAGTGTCCTCGATATGGTGCTCCCGCGTCGAGCGGCCGGAGTTGACGTCGATCGAAACCAGCGCCTCGGTCTGGTTGATCACGACGTAGCCGCCGGAACGCAACTGCACGGTGGGCGAGAACATCGCATCGAGCTGGCTTTCGACCCCCATTCGCGAGAACAGCGGCTGGCCGTCGCGATATTGCTTCACCGCCCGCACATTGGAGGGCATCAGCATTTTCATGAAATCGCGCGCTTCATGGTAGCCGGCTTCGCCCGCAACCAGGATATCGTCGATTTCCTTGTTGTAGAGGTCGCGCAGCGATCGCTTGATCAGCGAGCCTTCCTCATAGACGAGGGTAGGGGCCTGCGACTTCAACGTCATGTCGCGCACGGTTTCCCACATCCGGATCAGGTATTCGAAATCGCGCTTGATCTCGGGCTTGGTGCGCGAGGCGCCGGCGGTGCGCAGGATGATCCCCATGCCCTCGGGCACGTCGAGATCCTGCACCACTTCCTTCAAGCGAGAACGATCCTGCGCGGAGGTGATTTTGCGGCTGATGCCGCCGCCGCGCGCGGTGTTGGGCATCAAGACCGCATAGCGACCCGCCAGCGACAGATAGGTCGTCAGCGCGGCGCCCTTGTTGCCGCGCTCTTCCTTCACGACCTGCACCAGCATCACTTGACGGCGCTTGATGACCTCCTGAATCTTGTACTGGCGGCGTGGGCGGAACGGGCGCTCGGGCACCTCTTCCAGCACGTCGTCGCCGCCAACGGATTCGACGACTTCTTCCTCGGCGTCCTCGCCTTCATCGTCATCATCGTGAGGCTCGTCGCCGATCGGCGAAGCAACCCGCTCGGCTTCAGGCGCGACGGCGTGCTCCGAGCCCGCATGTTCGGCATCGACCGCGTCGTCCGCGTGCGCGGCGTTTTCGCGCGCCTGCTCTGCGTGTGCCTGCGCGTCATGAAATTGCTCTGCCTGGCCAGGTCCTTCATTATTGAACTCGGGTGCAGCCGGCTCGTCGATGGCGGCGGCAACGGATTCCTCGACCGCGGCCGTAACGGGCGTCTCGGCCTGGTCATGGCTGCCTTCATCAAGATCGTGTTGAGCGTCGGGACGCGAATCATGGGCGTCATGCTCACGCGCTTCGTGATCATGGGCCTCGTGACCTTGAGCCTCGTGATCCTGAGGCTCGTGATCTTGAGGCTCGTGATCTTGGGCTTCTGCATCGGCGTGGTATTCGGCCTCGTGCGCAGCCTCGTGATCTCCGTAGGGCTGAGGAGCCTGCGACGGATCGGCGCTGGCGCCCTCGACGATTTCGCTGCGGACGCGGTCGCCATGACCGCGGCGGCGGGAGTTGCGATGGCGCGGACGCCTTCGGTTGGAACGGTTTTCGCTCTCTTCTTCGGCCTCGCGATGGGCACGTTCGTCGGCCTCGATCAGCGCCTGACGGTCGGCGACCGGAATTTGATAATAGTCTGGATGGATTTCGCTGAAGGCGAGGAAGCCGTGACGATTGCCGCCATATTCGATGAAGGCAGCTTGCAGTGATGGCTCTACGCGCGTGACCTTGGCGAGATAGATGTTGCCGCGCAGTTGCTTGCGCTGGGCGGTCTCGAAATCAAACTCTTCGACGCGATTGCCTTTGACCACGACAACCCGGGTCTCTTCCGGGTGCGTGGCGTCGATCAACATTTTGTTGGGCATTTTGTAACTCTTGACGGCGGCGGGCGCGGTTTACCGTGAGCGCGTGTCGCGCCGCCGGGTGACGCGACGGTCCACCTGATTCGGGGGTGAGGGGAAGGCCAAAACGCAACCCGGGGCGCCGTGCCGAACCGAATCCCGCTGGCGCAAGGCGGCGCGCGGAGCTTTGGCTCCGCAGTGTCGCGAATTGGCCTTGGGTCTTGGTCGGCAACACAGTCTGGCGCATCAAGCGTCGGCCCGTCTGGAACACGTTGGCGGCAGAAAAGCCGCCTTGTCTATCGCTGACGGCCAAGTGTGGCGCCTTTAGGCGCCCGCCTCGGATCGCATACCGGGCCCCGTCGAGGGCCTGATATCGGGTCATGTCGCCTCTTAAAACCGCCCCTTAAACGAGATGGGCCGGATACCGCTCGGGCTCGAAACCGCCTTTCCCTGGTAGCCGTGCACCGCGCTGGCTTTGGGGGGTGGCGGAAAGACGCTGGAATCTTCTTGGAATCGAAGGTTCCGGCGCTGCACCGGGAGGCTGAACGCGACACAACCGGGAGTAATAGCCGTCAGCCCTCTCTACATACGTTGAATGGCCCTGCCGTGCAAGGGAAGCGTCGCCGTGCTGCAACAGTCACCGTTATTCACCGAGCCGCCTTTAAGCTGCAATTAACCCTGCGGTTCTATTGCGGTAAGAGGGTCGCTGGTGGTCCGGTTTTCCACATTCGTGGCCCCCCGCTTCGGGGTGCCGTTGCGAATGTGACAATCGAAGGATCGCTTGCAAATATAGGTTTCTAGTGGAGTTTTGGATTTGACCAGCCCGTCGCCAAGCGGGTAGCGAAGGTCAATTCCATTCCGCCCGGAGGCTAGGATTCATTGGCGAGCCGCGCAACTCACCGTGTTCTGGGATTCGCGCTCGTGTGTGCCGCAGCATTGGCATGTTCGGTCGGTGGCTTCTCCGGCACCGCGCGCGGACAATCCCCGGCCGCGGTTGCCGCCTCGGTCCCCGCGATTGCAACGGACGCCCGGTTGGCCGGCGACGCCAAACAAACCCGGTTCGTTCTCGATCTCGACAAGAGCATCCAGTTTCGTGCCTTCACCCTGGCCGATCCCTACCGGGTGGTGGTCGATATTCCCCAGGTCGATTTCCGGTTGCCGGTCGGAGCCGGCACCGCGAGCCGTGGACTGGTCAAGGCTTTCCGCTATGGCATGGTGATGCCGGGCGGTTCGCGGATCGTGTTCGATTTGACTGGCCCTGCCAAAATCGCCGGTTCCTACGTGCTCGACGCGGCCAACGGCCAACCGTCGCGGCTGGTGCTGGAAATGGAGGAGGTCGACCGTGCGGCCTTCAATCAGGCGACCGCCACGGAAAGCACGCCTGGGCTTAGGCCCGCCATCGCGGCTGCCAACGGCGCTGCAGCAACGGAAATACTGATTCCACCGAAACCGGCCATACCACCGGATTTACGGCCCGTGGTCGTCATCGATCCCGGCCATGGCGGCATCGACAACGGCACGCAGTCGAATGGTGAGACGGAGAAGAACCTGGTGCTCGGGTTCGCACTGGCGCTGCGCGATCGGATCGAGAAGGCCGGCAAGTACCGCGTCGTCATGACCCGTACGGACGATACCTTCATCCCGCTCGCCGACCGGGTGAAGGTCGCGCGCAACCAGTCGGCAGCGCTATTCGTCTCGATCCATGCCGACGCGCTGCCGCGTCGTGAAGGCGACGCCCAGGGCGCCACGATCTATACGCTCGCCGACAAGGCGTCCGACACCGAGGCCGAACGGCTGGCGGAGGCTGAAAACAAGGCAGACGCCATTGGTGGCGTCAATCTGACGGAAGAGCCAACCGATGTTGCCGATATCCTGATCGACCTCGCGCAGCGTGAAACCCGCACCTTCTCGAACCGCTTCGCGCGGCTGTTGATGGGCGAGATGAAGAATACCGTTCGGATGCACAAGCATCCGCTGAAGTCGGCGGGATTTCGCGTGCTGAAGGCCCCCGATGTGCCCTCTGTGCTGGTCGAACTCGGCTATGTCTCGAACAAGGGCGACCTCGAACACCTGGTTTCGGAGAATTGGCGTTCGAAAACCGTGGGATCGATGGCGCAGGCGATCGATCTCTTCCTGGCCAAGCGCCTGGCAATAGCGGGGCCCGCAATTCAAAGGAAGCCCTAGTTTGGCCACAGCGCCAGCTTTATAAACGCCCTTGAGGTATTCGAAATCGCTGAGGATTCTGCGCTCAGTCGAGGCGTCGAGGTATATTGTGCGTCCCGCCCGGAGCAGTCGTTTGTTCCGCCGGCACATTTGTGTTGAGGACGGCGCCGGCCTTTGGGGCGCCAGCAAATTTCGGTCAAGGGAACTTGGATAGGGAACTTGGGTAATGCGCTTGCTGGTGCGGTTCTTGGGATTCCTGTTCGCCGCCGGAACCGTGGTGTTCCTGGTGGGCGTCGCCGCGGCTGCCGGTCTGATCTGGCATTTCTCCAAGGATTTGCCGGATTATTCGCAACTCCAGGACTACGAGCCGCCGGTGATGACGCGCGTGCACGCGTCGGACGGCGCGCTGCTCGGCGAATATTCCAAGGAGCGGCGGCTGTATCTGCCAATTCAGGCGGTTCCGAAGCTTGTCATCAACGCGTTCCTCGCAGCCGAAGACAAGAACTTCTACGAGCACGGCGGCATTGACTATTCCGGCATGGCGCGGGCGGCCCTCGTCTACGCGCAGAATTACGGTTCGAACCGACGTCCGCAGGGCGCTTCCACTATCACCCAGCAGGTCGCCAAGAACTTCCTCTTGACCAATGAGGTCTCGTTCACCCGCAAGATCAAGGAAGCCTTGCTGGCGATGCGGATCGAGCGCGCCTATTCCAAGGACAAGATCCTCGAGCTTTATCTCAACGAAATCTATCTCGGCCTTGGTGCGTACGGTATCGCCGCCGCGTCGCTGGTCTATTTCGACAAATCGGTGAACGAGCTCACCGTAGCCGAAGCGTCCTATCTGGCCGCGCTGCCGAAGGCGCCGGCAGCGCTGCACCCGGTGCGCAACCGCGACCGTGCGATCGAACGGCGTAATTACGTAATCGACCGCCTCTTGGAAAACGGCTGGATCAAGCAGGCCGATGCCGACAAGGCGCGCAAGGACCCGCTGATTGTCACCAACCGCACCAATGCCGCGCATATTTTTGCCGGCGAATATTTCGCCGAGGAAGTTCGCCGCGACATCTTCGAGCGTTACGGCGAAAAGAAACTTTATGAAGGCGGCCTGTCGGTGCGCACCACGCTTGATCCGAAGATCCAGGTGATGGCGCGCAAGACCATGGTGGCCGGCCTCGTCAATTATGATGAAGCGCAGGGCTGGCGCGGCCCGCTCAGCAAGCTCGATATTTCCGGCGACTGGGGCGTCAAACTCGCCGATGTCAAATCGCTATCGGATATCTCGCCGTGGCGGATGGCCGTGGTGCTGGAGACCGGCGACCAGTCTGCGCGGATCGGCTTCCAGCCCAGCCGCGAATTGGGCGGCGCGGTCAGTAAGGAAAGGCAAACCGGCATCGTCACGCTCGAAGGCGTGAAATGGGCCAGGGCCGCGTCGGGGCCTGCCAAGGGAAGGACGCCGACCGCAGTGTCGCAGGTGCTCGCACCGGGCGATGTGATCTACGCCGATCCGTTATTCGGCAAAGACGGCAATCCGGTCGAGGGCCAGTTCCGCTTGCGTCAATTGCCGGAAATCTCCGGCGCGATGGTGGTGATGGATCCGTGGACCGGACGCGTGCTGGCGATGGTCGGCGGGTTCTCCTTCGACCAGAGCCAGTTCAACCGCGCGACGCAGGCCTATCGCCAGCCGGGTTCGTCGTTCAAGCCGATCGTATATTCGTCGGCGCTCGACAACGGATACACGCCCTCGACGGTGGTTGTCGACGCGCCGATCGAAATCGACATGGGGCAGGGCGGCGGCGTTTGGCACCCGGAAAACTATTCGGCCGGCAAATATCAAGGACCGGTGACGCTGCGTAACGCGCTGCGGCAGTCGCTCAACACGGTGACGGTGCGCCTTGCCCAGGACATCGGCATGCCGTTGATTGGCGAATACGCAAGGCGCTTTGGCGTCTATGACGAATTGCCGAACTATCTCTCCTATGCGCTCGGCGCCGGCGAAACCACCGTGATGCGGATGGTTACGGCCTATTCGATGTTTGCCAATGGCGGCCGTCGTGTGAAGGCGACCCTGATCGACCGCATCCAGGATCGCTACGGCCATACCATCTTCAAGCACGATGCCCGGGAATGCCGCGGCTGCGACGCGCAAGGCGGCTGGAAGAATCAACCCGAGCCGCAACTCGTCGACCGCCGCGAGCAGGTCTTGGACGCGATGACCGCCTACCAGATCACCTCGATGATGGAAGGCGTGGTGCAGGCCGGCACCGCGACTGTTGTCAAGGAGGTTGGCAAGCCAATCGCCGGCAAGACCGGCACCACCAACGACGAAAAGGATGCCTGGTTCATCGGCTTCTCGCCCGATATCGTCGTCGGCATCTATGTCGGCTACGACAAGCCGCGCAACCTCGGCCGGGGCATGACCGGCGGTCATCTCGCCGCTCCCATCGCGCGCGACTTCCTGAAGCTTGCGCTGGCCGACAAGGCGGCGATCCCATTCAAGGTGCCGGCCGGAATCAAGCTGATCCGCGTCGTTTCCAAGACCGGCATGCGGGCAGGTCCGGGGGAGAGCGGTGGCACCATCCTCGAAGCCTTCAAGCCGGGAACCGCGCCGCCTGACAACTACTCCGTCATCGGCGTTGCGGATGCCGACGGCCGGACGCTGACGGTCGCACCGGACGTCGATCGCACCATCATGCGCCCCGGCACGGGCGGGCTTTACTAGCTATCGACGCGTTCTCCTGAATAAAGCGCGCCAGAAGGCGAGCAAGGCCGGTCCGCGCCGATTGCGCTTTGACCCGTGCGCCGCTACATCCCGCTGGCAACATTGCCGTGGCGGCAAACGCCAACGAGGCCAGAGATCACCATGCGCGCCGAAATCGAACGTCTAGTCGAAGAGATCAAGCAGTCGGTCGGGCTGCTGAGGAGGCATCTTTGACGTCGAGAAATCGACGGCGCGGCTCGCCGAGCTGAACAAGCTCGCGGAAGATCCCAATCTCTGGAACGATCCTCAGAAAGCGCAGAAACTGATGCAGGAGCGCACCTCGCTGGAGGACGCGCTTTCAGGCATCGGCAAGGTCGAGCGCGAGCTTGAGGACAATATCGGCATGATCGAGCTCGGCGAGGCCGAGAACGATGTGGGCGTCGTCACCGAGGCGGAGAACGCGCTCAAGAACCTGAAGAAAGAAGTCGCGCGCCGCGAGTTGGAAGCGCTGCTGTCCGGCGAGGCCGACCGTTTCGATTCCTATCTCGAAGTCCATGCCGGCGCGGGCGGCACCGAAAGCCAGGACTGGGCGGAGATGCTGTTGCGCATGTACACGCGCTGGGCGGAAAAACACGGCTTCAAGATCGAATATCTCGAAGAGTCCCAGGGCGAGGAAGCCGGCATCAAATCCGCCACCATCCAGATCAGCGGCCACAATGCCTATGGCTGGCTGAAGACCGAGGCCGGTGTGCATCGGCTGGTGCGGATCTCGCCGTTCGATTCCAACGCGCGGCGGCACACGTCGTTTTCGTCGGTTGCGATCTTTCCCGTGATCGACGACAGCATCAAGATCGACATCAAGGAATCGGACGTGCGCACGGATACCATGCGTTCCGGTGGCGCCGGCGGCCAGCACGTCAACAAGACCGAATCGGCCGTGCGCCTGACCCATATTCCGACCGGCGTCGCGGTGGTCTGCCAGGCCGGCCGTTCGCAGCACAAAAATCGCGCGCAGGCCTGGGACATGCTGCGCGCGCGCCTCTACGACATCGAGTTGAAGAAACGCGAGGAAAAGGCGGCCGCCGACCAGGCCGCCAAAACCGATATCGGCTGGGGCCATCAGATCCGCTCCTATGTGCTGCAGCCCTATCAGATGGTGAAGGATCTTCGTACCGGTGTGCAGACCTCCGACACCGAGGGCGTGCTCGATGGCGATCTCGACGAGTTCATGGCTGCGACGTTGGCGCAGCGCGCCTTCGGGGCCACGCCGGAGGCGGTCGAGGACGTAGATTAATGAAGCGGGTCGCCTTCATAGGCCTGGGGCGCATGGGCCACGGCATGGCCGGCCGCTATCTCGAGGCCGGCTTCGCGGTCGCGGTCTGGAACAGGAGCAGGGCGAAGGCGGAAGGTCTGATTGCCCGCGGGGCCAAGTGGGCAACCTCGCCGGAGGATGCCGCGATCGATGCCGACGCGGTCGTGACCATGGTCGCCGACGATGACGCCTCACGCGCGGTCTGGCTCGGCCAGGACGGCGCCGCCGCGACCATGAAGGCCGGCACGCTCGCGATCGAATGCTCCACCGTCTCCTACAACCATGCGCTCGATCTCGCGCGGGAATTGCGCGGCCGTGGGCTTGTCTATATCGACAGCCCCGTGACCGGTCTGCCCGATGCGGCGGCCGCCGGAAACCTGACGCTATTGGTCGGCGCCGATCCCGCCGATCTCGAGATAGCGCGGCCGTACCTCGCGCCGCTCAGCGCCACCATCCGACATTTCGGCGGCGTCGGCAGTGGCACGGTCTACAAGCTGATCAACAATCTGATGGGCGCGATCCAGATCGCGGGCATCGCCGAGGGGCTTGCGATTGCCGAACAGGCCGGCCTCGACATGAAGCTCGTCGTGGAAGCGATCGAGAGCGGGGTTGCCGCGAGCCCGCAGGTGATCCGGCATTCGAAGCGCATGGCCACGCGAAATTTCGCCGGCGCGACGTTCACGGCAGCGCTTCGGCACAAAGACGCCGCTTATGCCGTGAAGCTCGCCGAGAGCCTGCTCTCTAGCCCGCCTCTGCTGGCCCGCGCGGCGGTAGAGGCGTATGAGCGAGCCAAGGCGTATGCGCCCGACGCTGACGAAGGCAAGATGATCGAGATCGTGTCGCGGCCAAAACAGGCGGGCCGGTAGCCGCAGGCGCCTCCTTGTTGGAGCGCTGCCATCGCAATGGGCGTTTGCCCAACAATCGATTGTTTCGCGCTGCGGAGTAAGCGGACGCTTGCAAGCGTGTGCGCGACTTGCGAGACTTCAAAAAAATAAGTCGTCAAGCGGGAGAGAACGATGCCGGTTCGTACGCGCAATTTGATTGCCTTGACGGTTCTCACGATTGCCGCAGCTGTCGCCACGGAGGCCAGCGCACAAAAGAAATATGATCCCGGCGCGAGCGACGCTGAAATCAGAATCGGCAATATCATGCCGTATAGCGGCCCCGCCTCCTCCTATTCCGTGATCGGCAAGACAGAAGCGGCCTATTTCGACAAGATCAATGCCGAGGGCGGCATCAACGGCCGCAAGATCAACTTCATTTCCTACGACGACGCCTATAGCCCGCCGAAGGCGATCGAACAGGCACGCAAGCTGGTCGAAAGCGACGAGGTCTTGCTGATCTTTCAATCCCTGGGCACGCCATCGAACTCGGCGATCATGAAATACATGAACGCCAAGAAGGTGCCGCAGCTCTTCGTCGCATCGGGCGCCACCAAATTCGGCGATCCCAAGAACTTCCCCTGGACCATGGGCTTTCAGCCCAATTACCAGAGCGAAGGCCACATCTACGCGAAATACATCAAGGAGCATTTTCCGAACAGCAAGATCGCGGTGTTCTGGCAGAACGACGACGCCGGCAAGGATCAGTTCAAGGGATTGAAGGACGGGCTCGGCGACAAGGCCGATATGATCATTGCCGACAAATCCTATGAGGTGAGCGACCCCTCTATCGATTCGCAGATCGTTGCGCTGCATGATTCCGGCGCCGACATCTTCTTCTCCTGGGCGGCGCCCAAGGGATCGGCGCAGGCGATCCGAAAAGTCGGCGAGCTCGGCTGGAAGCCGAAATTTTTCCTCGCCAACACCGCGACTACAATCGCCTCAGTATTGAAGCCGGCCGGCCTCGAATATTCCAAGGGCATCATCTCGACGAACTATATCAAGGATCCGACCGACCCGACCTGGAAAGACGATCCTGGGGTGAAGAAATGGCGGGAATTCATGGACAAGTATTACCCCGAAGGGGACAAGACGAACGCCAACAACGCTTACGCCTACGTCGAATCGCAGGCAATGGTGCAGGTCTTGAAGCAATGCGGTGACAATCTCACGCGCGAGAACGTCATGAAACAAGCCACCAACCTGAAGGACTTCACGTCCGATATGCTGTTGCCGGGAATCTCGATCAACACCTCGCCGGACGACTACTTCCCGATCGAGCAGATGCAGTTGATGCGATTCAACGGCGAAGCGTGGGAGCTATTCGGCCCGATTATCATCGGCGAGGTTGGGCACGAAGCCAGCCATTAGAAGCGTCGGCGCGATATCAGCCCGCGCTCAACCTGACCCCGGCGCGCAGGAATTTCTGGGGATCGACGGCTTCGCCGTCGATCCGCGTTTCATAATGCAGATGCGGTCCGGTGGAGCGGCCGGTCGAGCCGACTTCGCCAATCACCTGGCCGATCCTGACGCTATCGCCGACCTTGATGTCGATTTCCGACAGATGGCCGTAGCGGGTCGAAAGCCCATTGCCATGATCGATTTCGACCATGCGGCCATAGCCGCCGGACCACCCGGCTGAAACCACCTTGCCGTTTGCGGTCGCGCGGACGGGATCACCGGCTTGTGCCCGGAAATCGAGGCCGGTGTGCATGGCCGGGCGGCCGAGGAATGGATCGCTGCGCACCCCGAAGCCAGAGGTGAATTCAACCTCGCCAACCACCGGTTTGCGATAGGGCACCAGCGCCAGCGTCCGGTTCAACCTATCGACCTGGGCGCGCGTGATGTTGATTCGATAGAGCTGGCGCTCGAAGGCGGTGGCGTCGGGCGCAAGCCTGATCGGAACGAAGGGACCGCCGACGCCTGCGCGCGGGGTCGCCGCTTCGAGTTGCGCCATATCGAGGCCGAGGTCGGCGAAAACACCGCGCATCCGCCGCACCCGCGATTCCATACCGTCTTCGGCCGCATTCAGCGCCGCCAGTTGGCGGCCCTCGATCTGATCGAGCGAGGTCTGCAGGCGGACCAGAACGTTGTCGACGCCCCGGTTCCTGGCGAATTGGTTTGGCTGCGGCGTCGGCACGATCGGGGCACGCGATTCGAGCCGCGCTTCACGATCCGGCGGCGCCACGAAAATCACGGTATCGCTGATTGGCGACGGCTTTGGCGTGCCTGACGACGCCGGCTCGCTTGCGGCCGCGCCTCGCGAGGGCGTCTTAATTGATCCCGTGACGTCGGGCATGGCACCGAGCGCCGTGGCACGAGATTCCAGCGCCGTCTGGCGCCGCATGATCTGTTCAAGCTTCTGGTCGAACTGCTCCTGGTCGAGCAATTGGCGGCTGGTGGTGCGATCGACTTTGGCGCGCAACTCGGCGATGCGGTCTTC
This sequence comes from Alphaproteobacteria bacterium, assembly GCA_005884765.1. GTDB lineage: Bacteria > Pseudomonadota > Alphaproteobacteria > Rhizobiales > Xanthobacteraceae > Bradyrhizobium. The sequence goes on along the minus strand of VAZV01000175.1, from coordinate 11,496 downwards.
GTAGGCGTATTGCATTTCGGCCTGGCGGGCGATCAATCGCGTCAGGACGTCGTCGTGGAAGGCGAAATACGTCGCGGTCGCGGCCGACCACATGCCGAGGATGGTCACGCTACCCACCACGATCCAGAACACGACCGGGCCGAAGCGCACCTGCCTGCCGGCATGGGTGAAGGTGTAGCCGTCAGGGGCGTCGCGCGCAGTAGAAGCCGAAGGCGAATTCGCCGCGGCGCGGCGGGTGAATGCCCGGCCGTGGTCATGGGGATGGTGTTGGGCGTACTCTGAGTGATGACCGGACCGGTACGACATCGGCACTCCCGCGCCGGTCGGAGATCACGTTCCGTACGGCCAAAATTTGCGGGACCGATTTGACCCGGTCATGGTTAATTTTCCGGAAATGGGGTCGAAATGGGGCGCTAATTAGGCGGCCCGAGCTTCTTCCAGTACCGCTTCAGCATGGCCATCGACCCTGACATTGCGCCAGACCTTGATGATCCGGCCATCCGCGCCGATCAGAACCGTGGTGCGAATGATTCCCTGGAAAGTCCTGCCATATAGGGATTTTTCGCCCCAGGCGCCGTAGGCCTCGAGCATTTCGTGCTGGCAATCGGAAATCAGAGGTACCGATAGCTTGTGTTTGTCGCGAAAGGATTCCTGCGCCTTCAATGGATCGGCGGAGATCCCCAGCACCTCGGTCTGGGTTTCGGCAAATGCGTTTCTCAGCCGGCTGAAATCGATCGCCTCCTTGGTACAGCCCGGCGTGTCCGCGCGCGGATAGAAGAACAGTACGAGCTTCGTGCCAGCATAGTCGGCAAGCGAAACGGTGTTGCCGCCGTCGCGCGGCAAGCGGAACGCTGGCGCCTTGGCGCCGGCGGCAAGCACCGATGATTTCCCTGCAGGCGGGCTTGCGGCTGCGGCATTTGAAGGTGCCGCGCCGGCCGATTTGGACGGTCTTAACCGTTTGGACGGGGCCTTGTGCGAGGCTTCGCTGGCGGCACGCTTGCTTGATTTGACCGTTGTCGCACTGCCGCTTTTGGCGTGTTTTGTCTGGTGCTTTCTCTCGGTGGATGCTGTGGACGGCGCGCGGGCTCGCCCGCGGGCGGGCGTTTTGGGGGATTTCTTGCGCGTTTTCTTGGACATGCGCCTTCCTTTCGTCGCTTTCAGCGGATCAATCATTAGGCTATTGCAGGTCTCTTCGCCTCACTTGGATTCGGGCCGGCGGCTGGGCAAATCTGATAGCCGCGGAGTATGGTTGGAAGAAATTCGACGCACCACCCGCCCGCTTGTTGAGTGTGCCTCCGAGGTCCAATGACAAGCAACGGGATTAATCGAGGATTGGCGGTGATGCCGGCACAGGAGCGCTCGTTACCTGTTGACGGGCGAAGCCATGGCGGCGATCGATCCCATCAAGAGCGTCAGCACCGAGAGGCAATGGCCAGAAAAACGCCGCCCCAAGGATCTAACCAAAGATCCAGTTCGTGCTCTGACGGCCAACCCACGCACTGGAAGGATGGCGAATGGGGTCAGGACCATGACGAGGCGGCGGGCCACCGTGCGCGCCGACTGCTGTTGCGTTCAAACTCGAACTTTCATCGGTTCGGCGATCGGCTCGCCGCGCTGCGAAGGTGGATCGCGGGAGAGCGCTGGGTAAAGCGCGTCGCGATCGTGATCGCGGCGCTGATGGCGATCTTCGCCGGCTGTTTCGGCACGCTGTGGTGGCGGCTCGGCGCGGGCCCGATCAATCTCGACATGGCGACGCCATGGCTCGCGGCGGCGATCGAGGACAATATCGGTCACGGCAATACCGTCGAAGTCGGCGGCACCCAGATCGAGCGGACGGGGCGGATTCGTATTGCGGTGCGTATCCGCGACATCGTGGTCAGGGATCGCGACCACGCCATCGTGGCAAGCGCGCCGAAGGCCGAAGTGAGATTGTCCGGTACCGCGTTGTTGATGGGCCAGCTTCGCGCCGAGAGCCTCAATCTGGTCGATGCCGAACTCGCGGTGCGGATCACGCCGGACGGCTACGTCACCGTTTCGGCGGGCGATACCGCAAAGCCGCTGGCGACCGGCGTCACTTCCAAACGAGAGGCGGGTCTTCCGCCGACATTTCCCCGGCAGAATCAGCTAGCGGCGCCGCCAGGAGCCGTTGCGCCATCTTCGCCTTCTAGCGAGTCCGCCACAGCCGCGCCGCCGCCCGCAAGCACCGCGCAGAACGGATTGCTGGCGGGCCTCGATTGGCTCGACAGCCTGAGCCTGACGGGTCTCGACGGACAGAACCTCAACGAAATCGGTTTGAAGAACGGCAATCTGGTCGTTGACGATCAGCAGCGCGGCAACAAATGGACGTTCGATAACATCAGCCTCAGCCTGCGGCGGCCGCGCGCCGGCGGGGTGGCCTTGAGTCTCGGCGAAGAGGGCGCTCATCCCTGGTCGCTGCGGGTTACGGTCGGGCCTCCGGAAAATGGCGTGCGATCGGTCGATATCCGCGCTGACAAGGTTCCGACAGCCAACATCCTGTTGGCGCTGCGCTTAAAGGACCTGACCTACAGCGCGGATCTGCCACTATCGGGCGAGTTGAAAGGTGAACTGGGGCGCGACGGCCTGCCGACCTATTTCCGCGGCAAGATGGTCGCTGGTGCCGGGACCATCATCGACAGCGACACGCCCGATTACCCGATGGGGATCGATTCGGCCGAGATGAGCGTGGAGTGGGATTCCGCGCGGCGGGTGCTGGTGGCACCCTTCAAGATCATTTCCGGCGCGAATCGCATCACCTTGCTCGCTCATCTGGAGCCGCCGAATGACAACGTCGCCGACTGGCAGCTCGGCTTTTCCGGTGGCACTATCGTGCTCGCCGGCATCGACAGCGAACCGCCACTGATCTTCAATCGCATCGCCATCGGGATGCGCTTCGACACCGACAAGAAGCGCGTGCTGCTGACACAAGCCGACATCAGCAACGGTGAGATCGGCATCGCCGGGACCGGCAATATCGACTATTCCAGTGAAGCGCGGCTGCAGCTCGGGTTCGCGGGCACGCCGATGACGGCGTCCACGCTCAAGCGGATATGGCCGACCGTGATCGTCCCGGAAGTTCGCGAATGGGTGATCGAGCGCATCGAGCGCGGCTCGCTGCAGCGTATCGAAGTCGGCATTAACACGGCGATCAAGAATCTTCCGCGCCGCGGACCGCCCATCCCGGACGACGGGCTTGCCGTCAACATCGTTGCAAGTGGCGTAACGGTGCGTCCGGTGGATCGCCTGCCGGCGGTGCACGACGCGGATTTGAAAGCGCATGTCACCGGCCGCACCGCGTCCGTGACGATCGGACAGGCAGTGGCCGACACGCCCGCTGGCCGCAAGCTCAACTTCTCGGATTTCGTTTTCGAGGTGCCGGACACGCATGCCAAGCCGGCGCCCTCGCGCGTGAGGATGAAGATTGATGGTCCGGTGCCGGCGGCCGCCGAAATTCTCTCGTCCGATCGCCTCAGCGATCTGTCGGGGGCCCTGGTCGATCCCAATACGAGCAAGGGTACGTTTTCGGCGAGCGTCAACCTGGGCATACCGCTCAAGGGTGAGCTGACGAAGGCGGACACCACCTACGCCGCCACTGTCGACATCAATGGATTTGCCGCCGACAAGGTCGTCATGAACCAGAAGCTCGAGGCGAGCAATTTGAAGATGGTCGCCAACAATCAGGGCTATCAGGTCAAGGGCGACGTCAAGATCAACGGCCAGCCGTGCACCCTCGATTATCGCAAGCCCGCCGAGGGCGATGCCGACGTCAAATTGCAGGCGACGCTTGATGATGCGAGCCGCGCCCGCCTCGGGCTCGATCTTGGTCCGGCGGTCTCCGGCGCGGTCCCGATCAAGCTGACCGGCAAGATCGCCGGCGCCGCGGATCGTGACAGCCGCATGGGGATAGAGGCCGACCTCACCGCGTTGAAGCTCGACAATATCTTGCCGGGCTGGGTCAAGCTGCCCGGCAAGTCGAGCCGCGCCACGTTCAACGTCGTGTCGAAGGCGCAATCGGTCCGCTTCGAAGACATTGTCATCGACGGCGGCGGCGCGTCGATCAAGGGATCGCTCGAGGTCGACCAGAATGGCGATCTGATGAACGCCAATTTTCCGACCTATTCGCCGTCCGAAGGCGACAAGACCACGCTGAAGGCCGAGCGCGGCCAGGATGGGGTTGTAAGGTTGACGATGCGCGGCGACGTGTTCGACGCCCGCGGTTTCCTCAAATCGGCGATCTCAGGCAAGGAAGCCGACGCCAAGAGCAAGACCAGGAATATCGATTTCGACGCGGACCTCAAGCTTGGCGCGGTCGCGGGCTTTAACGGCGAGGCGATGCGCAGCGCCGACGTCAAGGTTTCCCGTCGCAATGGGGCCTTCAAGGCCTTCACGCTCAACGGCAAGCTTGGGCGCGATACGCCGGTCACCGCGGAGATGCGCAGTCGCGCGCAGGGGCAGGGGCGCGACGTGATCTACCTGCAAACCAACGACGCCGGCGCGTTCTTCCGCTTCACCGATACCTACTCCAAGGTGGTTGGCGGTCAGTTGGCGCTCGCGATGGAACCTCCGACCGCAGAGCCCAGCGCCAAGGAAGGCCTGATGAACGTCCGCGATTTCACCATAAAAGGCGAAAGTGCGCTCGATCGCGTCGCCGCGGGCGGCCCGGCCAGCGTTCAGAGCGGTATCTCCTTTTCGGCGTTGCGCGCGGAGTTCACGCGGCAGAACGGCCAGCTCACGGTCCGCGAAGGCGTCGTGAAGGGACCGACAATCGGCGCGACCATCGAAGGCAGCATCGATTATCCCGGCAATCAGGTGCGAATGAGCGGCACCTTCGTTCCGATGTACGGACTGAACAACATGTTCGGGCAGGTTCCGGTGCTCGGCCTGTTCCTCGGCGGCGGCAGCAATGAGGGACTGATCGGCGTCACTTACGAAATCGTCGGCACGCCCGGTCAGCCGGTGTTTCGCGTCAATCCGATTTCGGCCATGGCCCCCGGCGTGTTGCGAAAAATCTTTGAATTCAACACCGGCAAGCAAAACAACCCGGTGGAATTTCCGCCGAATAACTAGTGCGGTTTCCTGAGATCAGCGCCGCAATGCCGGCACCACCAGGAACGGGATCATCCCCAACACGACGCTGATCAGCGAGAACGCGATCAGTGGATTGTAGCTGTGCGTGAAATCGTGGATCAGGCCGCCGCTCCAGGAGCCGAGCGCCGATCCTAGCCCGCTGCCGATCGAGATCGTGCCGTAGATCGTGCCGACGCGCTTCCCCTGAAAGATCTTCATGGCGGTCGCAGTCAGCAGCGGGCCGCGCGAACCGATCATGCTGCCGAAGCAAACGACGAATCCCGTCAGGATCCAGAAGTTCGGATACCGCTGCAGCAGCCAAAGCAGGATGATGCCGACAATCGAAATCGCATAGCTGATGAGCACCGACGGCCGGCGGCCGATGATGGCATCGAGCGAGGTGACGCCGAGCATGCCGAACAGCAGCACCACGCCGCTGAAGCCCCAGGCGGTCGCCGCCTGCAACGGTGGAAATCCGGCGTCGATCAGATAGGCCACGATCTGCGCCGCGATCGCATACATGCCGACCGCGGTGAAGAAGAATGTCGAGAACAGGGCCCAGAACGCGTGGTGACGCATGGCGCCTGGCAGCGTCCAACCTTGATCGACGAAATCAGGATCGGCCTTTTTGAGGATGTGCGGCGATCTGCCCGAAAGCAACCGCCAGGGCAATAGCAACAACGGCACTAGCAGGCAGAGCGCAGCGATGCCGAAGATCTGATAGGCGCCGCGCCAGCCAAAATGATCGATCAAGACCTGCGAGGTCGGCAACAGCAGCAAGACGCCGCCGCCGGCGGCGGAATAGACCACCGCCATCGCGGTCGGCAGCCGCCGGCCGAACCATCGCCCGAGCAGAATCGAGTTCGGCACATTGCCGATGAATGCAATGCCGATGCCGACGCACAGCCCGATGCTCAGTTGGAACTGCCAGAGGTATTGCGCATGGGCCGCGGTCAGGAACGCCGCACCGAGCAGGAGCACGCCAAGCGAATAGACGGTTCGCGGGCCCGAGCGGTCAAACAGCCGGCCAACCAGCGGCGCCGTGAGGCCTCCTGCAAACCAGGTCAGCGAATAGACCGAGACCACCTGGGCGCGGTCCCAGCCAAAGCTTTCCGAGATCGGTTTGAGGAACACCGTAAAACTCTCGCCGAGCCCGCGGCCCATCACCGACAGCGCGAAACACAGCGCGAGAACGTTGAGCGCTGTGCGCGCCGGCTTCAGCGGTCTTGCGAGAATATCCTCCCGGGGCGTGTTTTGATCCATGGGAGAGGAGGGAGCGCGTTTCCACCCTCCCTAGCAAGCCTCTAAAAGCGAATACGGCTATGCAGGCTTGAGCAGGACGTGGCGTTTTCTGCCAAGCGACAGCTTAATCACGCCTTCCGGCGTGAGGTCGGCGAGCGTCAGCATCATCTTCTCATCAGTGACGGCGACGCCGTTGACGCGGAGCCCGCCGCCCTTGATCTGGCGCCGCGCCTCGCCGTTCGAGGCGACAAGGCCGGCTTTGACGAAAGCTGCCAGCACGCCCAAGCCGGCGTGCAGTTCACTTCGCGAGACATCCACCGTCGGAAGATTTTCCGCAATTGCACCTTCCTCAAAGGTTTGCCGGGCCGTATCGGCGGCCTGCCGGGCGGCATCGGCGCCATGCAACAGCGTGGTTGCAGCATCCGCCAACGCCTTCTTGGCTTCGTTGATCTCGGCGCCCTCGAGCGATGCGAGCTTCTCGATCTCGTTCATTGGCAGCGTCGTGAACAGCTTGAGGAAACGCGGCACGTCGGCGTCTTCGGTGTTGCGCCAGAATTGCCAGTACTCGTAGGGGCTTTTCATGTCGGCGTTGAGCCACACGGCGCCGCTTGCGGTCTTGCCCATCTTCTCGCCGGAGGAGGTCGTGATCAGCGGCGTTGTCAGGGCGTGTAATTGCGGCGTGCCCATGCGCCGGCCGAGATCGATGCCGTTGACGATGTTGCCCCATTGATCGGATCCGCCCATTTGCAGGCGGCAGTCGTAACGCTGGTTGAGCACGACATAATCGTAGGCCTGCAGGATCATGTAGTTGAACTCGATAAAGCTCATCTCCTGATCGCGCTCGAGCCGGAGCCTCACCGAGTCCATCGCCAGCATGCGGTTGACCGAGAAATGCCTGCCGATGTCGCGCAGCATCTCGATCCAGTTCAATTTCGTCAGCCACTCGGCATTGTCAGGCATGACGGCGTCGTCCTTGCCCGCGCCGAAGCGCAGGAAGTGGGAGAACACCTGCTTGATGCCGTCCTTGTTGCGCTCGATGTCCTCGATCGAAAGGATCTTGCGCGTCTCGTCCTTGCCGGAGGGATCGCCGACGCGGGTGGTGCCGCCGCCCATCAACGCGATCGGCTTGTTGCCGGTCTGCTGCAACCAATAAAGGCACATGATCTGCACCATCGAGCCGACATGCAGCGAAGGCGCGGTGCAGTCAAAGCCGATATAGGCAGTGAGCTCGCGTTTGGCCGCCAGCGCATCCAGCGACCGGGGGTCCGAAATCTGATGAATGAAGCCGCGTTCCTGCAGCACATTAAGAAAATCAGATTTAAATGCAGTCATTTTTCCGTGGCTCTGATCATTCTTGTTTTACGGTATTTGCAGCAATTTGCGGAACCATAGCGGAATTGGCTGCCGCAGGCCGGCGCGTTGTGGCATTATAAGATGTGCTTGTTTGGCACAAGCTGGACGTCAGGGGCAAAAGCCAGGCACGGCGTCGAAGGCGCTACCTACGATGATGTTGACGACGATCGGTCTGATGAGCGGGACCTCGCTCGACGGGGTCGACGTCGCCATGATCGAAACCGACGGCAAGCGGGTCAAGGCCTTCGGGCCGTCCGGATACCGGCCTTACACCAAAGATGAGCGAAACCTGCTGCGCCAAGCCCTGACCGAGGCGGTGGACTTGGCCGAGCGCGATGCGCGGCCGGGCATCCTGCGCGAGGCCGAGCGCGCCGTCACCATCGCCCACGCCGAGGCGATAGCAGCCTTTACCGCGCAAAACCGCATCACCTGCGAGGACATCGATATCGTCGGTTTTCATGGCCAGACCGTGCTGCACCGCCCGGAACGGAAACTGACCGTGCAGATCGGCGACGCCGCGGCGCTGGCGAAAGCCATCCATATCCCCGTGATGCATGATTTCCGCGCCGCCGACGTCGCCGCCGGGGGGCAGGGCGCGCCGTTCGTGCCGGTCTATCACCGCGCGCTGGCGCAGTCGCTGGAGCGCGAGGGGCCGATCGTCGTGGTTAATATCGGCGGCGTCTCCAATATCACTTACATCGATGGCAACGACACCCTGATCGCCTGCGATACTGGGCCGGGCAACGCGCTGCTCGACGATTACATGGTTCGCATGACCGACCAACCGTTCGACTGCGAAGGCCGCATGGCTGCCCAGGGCATGGTGGATGTTGCCTGGGTGATGCGCGCGCTGGAGTTGCCGTTCTTTGCCCTGCAGCCGCCCAAATCGCTCGACCGCAACGATTTTGCCTCCCTAAAGCTGCGCGACATGCCTCCGGCCGACGGCGCCGCGACGCTGACGGCCTTCACGGCAGAGGCGATCGCCAGAATTGTGCCGCTGTTGCCGAAGGAGCCGAAGAGCTGGATTGTGGCCGGCGGCGGCGCCCGCAACCTCACCATGTTCAGGATGCTTCGCGAGCGGCTACAGCCCGCCACTGTCGAAGCCGCCGAGGCGTTGGGCTGGGCAGCGGACGCGATCGAGGCACAGGCCTTCGGGTTCCTGGCGGCGCGTGGCCTGAAAGGCCTGCCGCTGAGCTATCCTGCCACCACGGGCGTGCCGATGCCGATGACCGGGGGGATCATCGCGCGGCCGTGATTTCAATGCAGCTGCATTGATCTTGACAGTTTAATGCAAGTGCATATAGCTTACATGCAACTGCATTTAATTGCGAGACAACACCATGCCGGTGCCCCTGAAACTGATCAGCCACAAGCTCTGTCCCTATGTGCAGCGCGCCGTAATCGCGCTGACCGAGAAGGGGGTCGCCTTCGAACGGATCGATATCGATCTTTCCAACAAGCCGGACTGGTTCTTGAAGATCTCGCCACTCGGCAAGGTACCCGTGCTCAGTGTCGGGTCGGACGCCGGCGAGGTGGCGCTGTTCGAGAGCAACGTTATCTGCGAGTACATCGAGGACACTCAAGGCGGGATTAAACTGCACCCACAGGATCCATTGGAGCGCGCTCAGCACCGCGCATGGATGGAGTTTGGCTCCGCCATTCTGAGCGACCTGTGGGGTCTCGAGACGACCGCGGATGCTGCGATATTCGAGAGCAAACGACAGGCGGTCGCCGCGAAATTTGCGCGCGTCGAGGCGGCCTTAGGCTCGGGCCCGTTCTTCCGGGGTGAAAGCTTCAGCCTGGTGGATGCGGTGTTTGCGCCGATATTCCGCTATTTCGATGTGTTCGACGAGTTCGTCGATCTTGCCGTCTTCGCCGAGAGACCGAGAGTGCGGAAGTGGCGCAGCGAACTGGCGAAACGGCCAAGCGTTCAGGCCGCCGTCGGCTCTGATTATCCCAAGCTGCTGCGTGCGTTCCTCGTCCGTCACGATGCGCATCTCTTGAAGCGCGCCGCGTAACGCCAACATGTCACCGCCGCTTGCCTGGCTCGTCCTCGTTACTGCCGGCCTTCTTGATGTCGGCTGGGCTATCTCGATGAAGTATGCGCAAGGGTACACGCGTCTCGGCTGGAGCGTCGTATCGGTCGCGCTGCTGCTGGCCTTCGTGTTCCTGCTCGGGCGAGCGCTGCAGGTGCTGGAGGTCGGAGTGGCCTATACGGTATGGACCGGGATCGGTGCGGTCGGCACGCTGATCATGGGCGTTTTTCTTTTCGGCGAGGCGTTGAATCCCGCGAAGATCGCCGGCATCGCATTGGTGATGATCGGGATCGTCGCTTTGAAGCTGGCCCCGGGATAAATACAACAGCTTGGAGCGCGGCCGCGCCAAGGGCGGGCTGCGGCTTCGTCCCACCGCGCATCCCTTGCCTAGCGCACGTTGGCGAGCCGCATGTCCAGATAGGCCGTCACCGTCTGCATCAAGGGCTCCAGCTTGCCATCAAAGAAATGATTGGCGCCGGGGATCACCTGCTGGTCGATCACGATGCCCTTCTGTGTCTTTAGCTTTTCGACCAGCGTGTTGACATCCTTTGGCGGCACCACGGCGTCCCTGTCGCCATGAACGATCAGGCCTGAGGACGGGCAGGGCGCGAGAAACGAGAAGTCATACAGATTGGCGGGCGGCGCGATCGAGATGAACCCTTCAACCTCCGGCCGGCGCATCAGCAATTGCATGCCGATCCAGGCACCGAACGAAAAGCCGGCGACCCAGCAGGCACGCGCTTCCGGGTTGATGGTCTGCGCCCAGTCGAGCGCGGAAGCCGCGTCGGAAAGCTCGCCGGTGCCGTGATCGAACGATCCCTGGCTGCGGCCGACGCCGCGGAAATTGAATCGCAGCACGGAGAATCCCCGATGCGCGAACGCGTAGTAGCACTGATAGACGATCTGATGATTCATCGTGCCATGAAACTGCGGATGCGGGTGCAGGATCATCGCAATCGGCGCGTTCTTCTGCTTGGCCGGATGATAACGGCCTTCAAGGCGGCCCGCCGGGCCGGTGAAAATGACTTCAGGCATAGGTGATTCCTAGATCATCAACCGATTTGTGCCGGTGGCCTGACTGGTTCAGCCGAGCCTTGCGAGACGAAAGGGTGATCGGCGTCGTTGGGCGATGCGCGAACGGCGCTGGGGTGAACTTGAGGCCGCGTTCTAGCATGAGGCGAGGGGCAAAAAGCAAGCTTCTTGAACATCGTCCAACGCGTTCAAAGCGTTAGCGGCAGTGATTGCCGATCGGCATGCGGATCGCCAATTGCGCTTCAGCGGTGAGCGGGATACCCCGGTCGCAATCACGCCACCGCAGATAGCCAAGGTATTATCGTACGCAATGGCTGACAGAGTTTATCTCGACTGGAACGCGACGACGCCGCTGCGCCCCGAGGCGCGGCAGGCGATGGCAGCGGCTTGGGATCTCCCGGGCAATCCCTCCTCGGTCCATGCCGAAGGCCGTCACGCCCGCCGGCTGGTCGAGGACGCGCGCAGCGTGATCGCGTCTGCGATCGGTACGGCGGCCCGCAACGTCATCTTCACGTCAGGGGGAACAGAAGCGAACGCGTTGGCGCTGACGCCTGGATTGCGCGGGCCTGCCGGGGTGCCGGTCCAGAGGCTGGTGGCCTCGGCGATCGAGCACGCCTCTGTGCTCGCAGGCGGACGATTTGCAAGAGAGGCAATGACCACCATCGGCGTAACGAGCTCGGGGGTTGTGGACCTCGGTCTTCTGCGTGCTGCGCTTGCGTCCGGCCCCCCAGCGCTAGTGTCCATCATG
>VAZV01000174.1 GCA_005884765.1 Alphaproteobacteria bacterium | reverse complement strand
TTGCCGGCAATATTCCGACCATGCTCAAAAGCGTCTCCGACGTGATCGGCAAGGTTTCCGACCCAAAATCGCGCGACAGCCTCGCCAGCATGATGTCGCCGCCGAGCATCCTTAACAAATCGATTTCCTCGGAACGCAGCTTCGCCGGCACCTCGATCTCGCTGTCGCGGGCCAAAGCGCTCGCCAGGCAGTCCGGCGGCAAGCTCAACGACGTGGTGCTGGCGCTCGCCTCCGGCGTGGTGCGGCGTTATCTCATAGAGCAGGGTGCGCTGCCTGCGAAATCGCTGACTGCGGCGGTGCCGATTTCGTTGCGCGAGGAGGGCAATACCGACTCCAACAACCAGGTGTTCGGCATGATCTGCGCGATCGCCACCAATATCGGGGATCCGAAGGCGCGGCTTACGGCGATCATCGCGCAATCCACCAAATCCAAGGAGATGTCGCATCCGCTGCGCGCATTGATGCCGCAGGTCTCCAACATCTCGATGCTCGGCGCACCGATCCTGGTGCAGATCCTGGCGCTGCTTTATAGCCGCTCCAACCTGTCGGACGTATTGCCGCCGACCGCCAATATCACCGTGTCCAACGTGCCGGGGCCGCGCCAGACCCTCTATGCGGCCGGCGCGGAACTGCTGCACATCTTCCCGGTCTCGATCTCGACCCACGGAATCGCGCTGAACATCACCGTGCAGAGCTATCGCGATCAGCTCGATTTCGGCTTCATCTCCGGCGCCAACATCATTCCGCACGTCCAGGTGCTCTGCGACATGCTGCCGGGAGAGTTCGCAGCCCTTGAGGCCGCGTTCGCGCCGCCGGCTGCCGATATCAAAGGCGCGGCAGAGTAGGGTGCAAGAAATGATCGAGATGCCGCCGCTGCAGTTCGCCGAGACCAACGGAATTCGCATGGGGTATTACGAGGCCGGTCCGATAACGGACAAGCCGCCGGTTATCCTTTGCCACGGTTGGCCGGAAATCGCGTTTTCGTGGCGTCACCAGATCAAGTCGCTGGGCGAAGCCGGCATCCGCGTGATTGCGCCGGACCAGCGCGGCTATGGCGCGACCGACCGCCCCGAAGCGGTCGAGGATTACGACATCGAGCATCTGACCGGTGATCTCGTCGGTCTGATGGATCATCTTGGCGTCGACAAGGCGATCTTTGTCGGCCACGACTGGGGCGGCTTCATCGTCTGGCAAATGCCGCTGCGACATATCGATCGCGTCGCCGGCGTGGTCGGCATCAATACGCCCCACACCAATCGCGCGTGGGCCGATCCGATCGATCTGCTGCGCACGCGGTTCGGCAATCACATGTACATCGTGCAGTTTCAGGATCCCGCGCGGGAGCCGGACAGAATATTCGGCAGCCGGGTTGAACAGGTCTTCGACGCCTTCATGCGCAAGCCGGTGCCGCGCCCCGACACCGCGCCGAAGGAGGAGGTCGTCGCCGGCGTCGGCGCCTCGCCAAGGCTCAATCTGGCGTTTCCGCAGATGATTGCGAACTACGACGCCAAACACGACCCACGCGCGCCGATCCTCACAGCGGAGGAAAAGCGGGTGTTCGTCGATGCCTTCACCAAATCCGGCTTCACCGGCGGCATCAACTGGTACCGCAACATGTCGCGCAATTGGCAGCGCTCGGAGGGCCTCGACCACACCGTGCACGTGCCGTCGCTGATGATCATGGCCGAGAACGATCCGGTGCTGCCGCCGTCCTCGGCCGACGGAATGGAGCTCCTCATTCCGGATCTCGAGAAATATCTGGTGCGGGGCAGCGGCCATTGGACACAGCAGGAAAAGCCGGAGGAGGTCAGCGCCAAGCTGATCGAATGGCGCAGGAAGCGGTTCGGGTGAGAAGGGCGCCGCGTCGTCATTGCGCGCAGCGACTCTCGCCGTCATTCCGGGGCGCGAGCAAGGCGAGCGAACTTTGGTACGCAATTGTGCACCTGAGAATCTCGAGATTCCGGGTCTGGTCCTTCGGACCATCCCGGAATGACAACCACTGAGGCAGGGGACACGTTCGAAAATGGCGTCCAAGAATAGGCTCGCTCCGATTCCTCAGCCGCCGGTGAAACCGGTGGTCGGCAACATGCTATCGCTGGATTCGACCGCGCCGGTGCAAAACCTGGCCCGGCTGGCCAAGGAACTCGGTCCGATTTTCTGGCTCGACATGATGGGCGCGCCGATCGTGATCGTCTCCGGGCACGACCTGGTCGATGAGCTCTCCGACGAAAAGCGCTTCGACAAGGCGGTGCGCGGGCCGCTGCGCCGCGTGCGCACGGTCGCCGGCGATGGATTGTTCACCGCCGACACAACGGAGCCGAACTGGACCAAGGCGCACAACATCCTGCTGCAGCCGTTCGGCAATCGCGCGATGCAGTCTTATCACCCAAGCATGGTCGACATCGCCGAGCAGCTCGTGAAGAAGTGGGAGCGGCTCAACGCCGACGACGAAATCGACGTCGTCCACGACATGACCGCGCTGACGCTCGATACGATCGGGCTGTGCGGGTTCGACTACCGTTTCAATTCGTTCTACCGGCGCGATTATCATCCGTTCGTCGAGTCGCTGGTGCGTTCGCTCGAGACCATCATGATGATCCGCGGTCTTCCCCTGGAGAATCTGTGGATGGGCAAGCGTCGGCGCGATCTCGCCGCCGATGTCGCGTTCATGAACAAGATGGTCGACGAGATCGTTGCCGAGCGCCGCAGAAGCACGGACGCCGCCGCCGACAAGAAGGATATGCTGGGGGCCATGATGACCGGCGTCGACCGTGCCACCGGCGAGCAGCTCGACGACGTCAACATCCGCTACCAGATCAATACATTCCTGATCGCGGGACACGAGACCACGAGCGGACTGTTGTCGTGCACGCTCTATGCACTGTTGAAACATCCCGAGGTGCTCAAGAAGGCCTATGAGGAAGTCGACCGGGTGCTTGGCCCCGACATCAATGCCAGGCCGACCTATCAGCAGGTCACGCAGCTGACCTACATTACGCAAATCTTGAAGGAAGCGTTGCGGCTGTGGCCGCCGGCGCCCGCCTATGGCATTTCGCCGCTGCAAGACGAGACTATCGGCGGCAAATACAGGCTGAAGAAAAACACCTTCATTACCGTGCTGGTGCTGGCGCTGCATCGCGACCCCTCGGTGTGGGGGCCCAATCCCGACGCGCTCGACCCGGAAAATTTCAGCCGCGAGGCCGAAGCCAAGCGTCCGGTCAATGCCTGGAAGCCGTTCGGCAATGGCCAGCGCGCCTGTATTGGCCGTGGCTTTGCGATGCATGAGGCGGCGCTTGCGATCGGCATGATCCTGCAGCGCTTCAAGCTGATCGACCATCAGCGCTACCAGATGCACCTGAAAGAAACCCTGACGATCAAGCCCGACGGCTTCAAGATCAGGATTCGCCCGCGCACCGAGAAGGATCGCGGCCCCTCAGCCGGCGCTGCGCCCGCGGCGGTTGCATCAGGTACGGCGCCGCGCGCGCGGACGCGGCCGGGCCATAACACGCCGCTCCTGGTGCTCTATGGCTCGAACCTCGGCACCGCCGAAGAGCTTGCGACGCGCGTCGCTGATTTGGCCGAGGTCAACGGGTTCGCGACGAAACTAGCGCCGCTCGATGATTTCGTCGGCAAGTTGCCGGAAAAGGGCGGGCTCTTGATCTTCTGCGCCTCCTACAATGGCGCTCCTCCCGACAACGCGACCCAGTTCATCAAGTGGCTCGGCGGCGATTTGCCGAAGGATGCCTTTGCCAGACTGCGTTACGCGGTGTTCGGCTGCGGCAACAGTGACTGGGCGGCGACCTATCAGTCGGTGCCGCGCTTCATCGACGATCAGCTGAAGGCGCACGGCGCACGCAACGTCTATGCGCGCGGCGAGGGCGATGCGCGTAGCGATCTCGACGGCCAGTTCGAGAGCTGGTTCGCCGCCGCAGCACCCGCCGCGGTGAAGGAATTCGGCCTCGATTCGAATTTCAGCCGCAGCGCTGATGATGAGCCGCTCTACAGGATCGAGCCGGTGGCGCCGACTGCGGTCAATACGATCGTGGTGCAGGGCGGCGCCGCGCCGATGAAAGTGCTGGTCAACACCGAGTTGCAGAGCAGACTGGGTGCCAACCCGTCCGATCGATCGACCCGGCATGTTGAAGTGCAATTGCCCGCCGGCATCAACTACCGCGTCGGCGATCACCTCAGCGTCGTACCGCGCAACGATCCGGCGCTGGTCGATCAGGTCGCGCGCCGCTTCGGCTTTCTTCCCGCCGATCAGATCCGCCTGCGGGTCACTGAGGGCCGCCGCGCGCAGTTGCCGGTCGGCGATGCGGTGTCGGTCGGCCGGCTGTTGACCGAATTTGTCGAATTGCAGCAGGTTGCCACCCGCAAGCAAATTCAGATCATGTCGGAGCAGACACGCTGTCCGGTGACCAAGCCCAAGCTGGTGGCCTATCTCGGCGACGATGCGGCTTCTACCGAACGTTATCGCACGGAGGTTCTCGCAAAACGCAAATCCGTGTTCGATTTGCTGGAAGAGCATCCGGCCTGCGAGTTGCCGTTTCATGCTTACCTGGAAATGCTGTCGCTGCTGGCGCCGCGCTATTATTCGATCTCGTCCTCGCCCTCTCGCGACGGCGCGCGCTGCAGCGTTACCGTCGCGGTGGTCCAGGCGCCCGCAAGCTCGGGGCGCGGCATCTATAGGGGCGTCTGCTCCAATTATCTCGCCGGCCGCCGCGCCGGCGACACCGTTCACGCCACGGTGCGCGAAACCAAGGCCGGCTTCCGCCTGCCTGACGATAGCTCGTTGCCGATCATCATGATCGGTCCCGGCACCGGGCTCGCACCGTTCCGCGGCTTTCTGCAGGAGCGCGCGGATCGCAAGAACAAGGGGGCGAGCCTCGGCGCGGCGATGCTGTTCTTCGGCTGCCGTCATCCGGATCAGGATTATCTCTACGCCGACGAATTGAAGTCGTTCGCCGCCGATGGCGTCACCGAGCTCTACACCGCGTTCTCGCGCGGCGACGGACCGAAAACCTATGTGCAGCATCTGGTCACGGCGCAAAAGGAAAAGGTCTGGAACCTGATCGAGCGGGGCGCGATCATTTACGTCTGCGGCGATGGCGGCAAGATGGAGCCGGACGTCAAGGCGGCGCTGGTTGCGATCTATCGCGAGCGCAAGAGTGCCGACGCCGATGCCGGGCAACGCTGGATCGACGATCTCGGCGCCAAGAATCGCTACGTGCTGGACGTGTGGGCGGGCGGGTAGGTTCTCGCGCGGCGGGGCTACGCCGCTTTCGCTGCGGCACCATGGGCATGCTTGTCGATCGCGTCGATGATCTGCGG
Organism: Alphaproteobacteria bacterium; assembly: GCA_005884765.1. Classification (GTDB taxonomy): domain Bacteria; phylum Pseudomonadota; class Alphaproteobacteria; order Rhizobiales; family Xanthobacteraceae; genus Bradyrhizobium. Next base: position 51,921 of record VAZV01000174.1, on the reverse strand, counting down.
CCACATCGGGATCGGCAGCGCGTGGCCCATGCCCTCGATCATCAAAAGCCTCGCGCCGGGAATCGATGCGGCGGTGTCTTTGCCGGCTTCGGCGCGCACCAAGGGATCGACGGTGCCGTGAATGACTAACGTCGGCGCCTTCACCGCACGGAGCCGCTCTTTGCGGCTGCCGGAGGCCAGGATAGCGCGGAGTTGCCGTCCGACGCCGGCCGGATTAAGGCCGCGCTCGTAGGTTCGTTCGGCGCGCGAGCGATCGAGCGCTTCGTCTTCCGGAAAACTGCCGACGCGCAGGATCTTCCAGGTCTGGGCAAAGCGGACGAAATACTCTTCCTTGGTGGCCGGCGGCGGCGCCATCAGGACGGCGGTGGCTTCGCGGCTCGGCGGCGGCACTTTTGGATTGCCGGTGGTCGACATGATCGAGGTCAGCGAGCGAACGGCTTGTGGAAACGAGATCGCGATTTCCTGGGCGATCATGCCGCCCATGGATGCGCCCACCAAATGGGCTGACTTGATGCCGAGCGCGTCCATCAGCCCGATCGTGTCCTGCGCCATGTCGCCGAGCCTGTAGGGCGCGGCGATCGGCATTTTCAGAAACCGCAGCTTGAGCAATTCGATCGGCGTCAGCCGCTTGCCGCCACTCAGCTTTGAGGATTTGCCGATGTCGCGGTTGTCGAAGCGGATGACGCGAAAGCCGCGCGCCGCAAGCTGCCGGCAGAAATCGTCATCCCAATGGATCATCTGGGCGCCTAATCCCATGATCAACAACATTGGCTCGGCACTGGCCTCGCCAAAAATCTCGTAACAGATGTCGATGCCGTTGGCGCGGGCAAGCTGCGGCGGCTGGTGGGCTGACAAGTTCACCTGTTGCTTCCTCAAAACGGACTTGGCTGGCAACTCTATGCCACGGTTTCCGGCAACGCAGAAGGTTTTCTGGGCCGCCGCTGCCGGCCAAATCGCGGCCCCCACGGTTGACCGGCCCACCGCAACGGTGTCGTATGACGACAAAACGACGGGGATCAGCCCCCGGTGACGATGCGGGAGGACGCCGGTGGCCGACAAAAGCAATGATCCGGCCGTGTTGTGGCAAACCATGATCGGCGAGCTGGAGAAGGGATTCAATTCCTTCGCCAATCAGGCGATGGCGTCCCCGGAATTTTCCAGGGCGATGAACCAGGCCGGCGGCGTTGCGTCGGGCGCGCAAAAGCAGCTCGGCGAACTGATGGAGAAATATCTTCTCGCGATGAACCTGCCGAGCCGCTCGCAACTGGTCGGCATGGCCGAGCGGCTGCAATCGATCGAAGGCCAGTTGAACGAGATCAAGGCGCTGTTGCATCAGGTCCATCACAATTCGGCAGCGCCGGCGGGTGGCTATGGCACGGCTAGGCCGCCGCGCACCAAGCGGCCTCCGCCGCCGGGAGAGCAGAAATGAACGCCAGCGCTGGCCTTGATTTTGCGGCGGGCGATCTGGCTGAACTCCCGGACCGCATCCAGTCCGAAGTCCAGCGCGCGATCCAGCGCAGCATCAAAGGCGTCGAATATTTCTCGACGTCCGGACCGTCGCTCGGCTCGACGCCCAAGGACATCCTGCACGTCCGCGGCACCATGAACCTCTATCACTATCGCCCTGTCGCGGATGAGATCTACCGCGTGCCGATCCTGATCGTGATGGCGACCACCAATCGCGGCTACATCCTCGACATGGTGCCGGGCCAGAGCTTTATCGAATTCCTGTTGAAGCGCGGCTACGACGTCTACATGCTGGACTGGACCGCGCCGAAGCCGGAAGAGAAGTCCTTGCGGATGGAGGACTATGTCCTCGACTTCATCCCCGATTGCGTGCGCCGCGTGCAACAGGATTCCGGCGAGACCGACGTCACCGTGATCGGCTATTGCTTCGGCGGCGTCCTGTCGTTGCTGTACGGCGCGATCTTCAACGATGGGCCGATGAAGAATCTGATCTGCTTTACGACGCCGATCGATTTCCGCGAGATGAAGCTGTTCCAGAACTTTTCCGATCGCCGCTATTTCGACGTCGACCGGCTGATCGACAGCGTTGGCAACGTGCCGCCGGAAATGATCCTCTCTTCATTTGAGATGCTGCGGCCGGCCTCGCGCGCCGCAAGCCAGGTGCAGTTGTGGGAGAACATCTGGAACGACGAGTTCGTAAAATCGTACCGGATGTTCGATCGCTGGGCGACCGATACGCTTCCTTTGGCCGGCGAATATTTCCGCGACATCACCAAGGATCTGATGTGGGACAACAAGCTTTACAATGGCACCATGTCGGTCGGCGGGCGCAAGGCCGATATCGCCGACATCAAGGTGCCGATCCTGCACGCGGTCGCCGAGCACGACCACATCGTTCCCTATGACGCGGCCAAACACCTGATCGCCAAAGTTGGCTCAAACGACAAGGAGGAGGTGATGCTTAAAGGCGGTCACGTCAGCCTTGTTGCCGGCGCCAACGCGATCAAGCGGCTGTGGCCGAAGCTGGACTCCTGGTTAGGTGGAAGATCGACATGAGTGAAACACGTTCCTATCCGCGCCACGCCAAGCTGGATGCCGGCGACGTCGAATTCCGCCTGATGTCGCGGGCGGACGAGCTGGCGGTGCTCGAGTTCGCGAAGGCGCTGCCGACGCACGACCTGCTGTTCCTGCCGCGCAACATCAGCCAGCCCAAGGTACTGTCGGCCTGGATTCACGAGATCGAGCGCGGCGACATCACGAGCCTGCTTGCGGTGAAGGACGGCAACGTTGTCGGCTGCGGGACGCTCGTGCGCGATCCGCATTCCTGGTCGCCGCATGTCGGCGAGATCCGGATGGTGGTGTCAGCGAAGGTGCGCGGGCAGGGCGTCGGACGCGCGCTGTCGCAGGAGACGTTTGCGCTCGCGCTGGGCGCGGGCCTGGAAAAGCTTTCGGTGCAGATGACGGTCGACCAGCAAGCGGCTATCGCGCTGTTCGAGAGCCTCGGCTTCAAGGCCGAGGCGCTGCTCCGCGATCACGTGCGCGATGTCGACGGCAAGACCCACGACATCGTGGTGCTCGGGCACAATATCGCGCAGGTCCAGGCCCAATTGGAGGCCTATGGGCTGGCCGAAGCCGTCCAGCACTGAAGTGGGCCCGATGGGGCAGCAGCCCGCCCGATATTTAGGTTGATCACGATTTCGTGATATCGCGCCGCAACATTAATGTTGCGTCGCACCATTAACTATGGCACAACAATCACGCCCCGGGCCAAAGCGGACGGGGTGAGCCCATAGCTCAAACCCTGAGGATGGAGAGACCCATGACCACTGAAATCAACCCCGTGCTCGACAGCGTGAAAGAGGCCTTTGCGCCCGTCACCGAAGCCTTCAAGAATTTCCAGAACCTGGAAGTCCCCGAGGCGGCCCGCGAGTTCGTCAAGAAGACTGCCAACACCGCCAAGGACCGCGCCGCCGACGTGTTCGCCGGTTCGGAGAAGGTGACTGCCGCTATCGAGACCGCCGCGGCTGACTCCGTCAGCGAGGCCGCCAAGATCAGCCGGAACATCCAGCAGGCGATTTACCAGGACGTCGAGGCGTTTTTCGCCGGCATCGACAGACTGGCGTCCGCCAAGTCGCTGAACGAAGCGGTCCAGATCCAGTCCGACATGGCCCGTGCGCGCGGCGAATTGCTCGTCACGCGGGCGAAGGCGACTACCGAATATCTCGGCAAGCTCGTCGCCAACGGTGCGAAGACCGCGCAGGACAACCTGGCCAAGGTCTACACCAAGTCTGCCTGATCTTTCTCGATCGGCGGATAGTTCGAAGGCCCGTTTCGCGCGGGCCTTCTTTTTTGTGACCGCGTCATTGCGATGAGCGCAAGCGACGAAGCAATCCAGCCTGGGAGAGATTTCCGGATTGCTTCGCTTCGCTCGCAATGACGGCTACTCTGCCGGCGCGAAATCTTTCTCGGAAATGCCGTCATGACTGGCACATTTTCATTCGACGCGCCCGGCGATGCCGCGCGGGCGGCTGAATTGCGCAGCGTCAAGGCGCTGGCGACGCTGGTGCTGGCGGCGACGTTGGCGCTGTTCGCAATCGCGAAACTATTGTTGAACGTGCACCCCGTGTTCGGCTTTATCGCAGCGTTCGCGGAAGCCGCCATCATTGGCGGGCTAGCCGACTGGTACGCGGTGGTCGCGCTGTTCAAGAGGCCTCTGGGCTTACCGATCCCGCATACCGCTATTATCCGGGGCAACCAGGAGCGCATCGCCGACAAGCTCGGCGAATTCATCGAGGGACATTTCCTCGAAGCCGCACCCGTCGAGGCCAAGCTTCGCCAGGTCGATTTCGGCGCATTCATCGCCGACTGGCTGCGCGACCGCAAGCGCAGCGACGACCTCGCCCGCTTTGTGCTGAGGCTTTTGCCCGAGGCGTTTTCCACGACCGAAACCTCGGGGTTGAAGACCTTCATCACCCGCCGCATGATGGCGCAATTGCAGTCGATCGATCTCGCGCCGCTCGCCGCCGGCACGTTGCGCGCCTTTGTGCAAGAGCGCCGGCACCAAGCCTTGCTCGACGATCTCATGCGCATCGTTCACGACACGCTGACGCAACCCAGGACCATGGCGATGATCCGGGCTAAGGTCCGCAGTCAGCTGCCGACGCTGTTGAAACTCTATCGCACCGACAAGTTCCTGGTGAACAAAATCGTGGCGTCTGCGACCGCGTTCTTCGAGGAAGTCCGCAACGATCCCAAACACCCGTTCCGCGGCGAGTTCGATTCGATGGTGCTGTCGTTCGTCGACCGGCTCGGCAGCGATCCGTCCTATGCCGGCCGCATCGACGGCTTGAAGCGCGATCTGTTGGCGCGTCCCGAGCTTTCCGATCTCGCACGCAGCATCTGGTCGAACGCGCGATCGTTCATCGAGCGCAGCGCCAGTGGCGAGACCCAGGTGCTGCGGCATCATCTGGCTGGGATGTTCGTTGCGGCCGGCGAGGCGCTCGCCGGCGATGCCGAATTGCGGGGCGAGATCAACAACGGCCTGGTGGCGGTGCTCACAAGCTTCGTCGCCGACCAGAAGAGCGGCGTCTCGACCTTCATCGCCGATCAGGTCAAGGCCTGGAATATGGGGCAGTTGATTGCGCTGATCGAAATCAACATCGGCAAGGATCTGCAATATATCCGCTTCAACGGTTCGCTGATCGGCGGCCTTGCGGGGCTCGCGCTCTATACCGCCGAATTCCTGCTGCGGCTGTTGTGACTAATTGACCACGGCACGGCTTTTAGTTGTGTAGTTGTGATCACGGGCATCGTGGCCCGCTTGAAACGCTGAAAGCGGTTCCCTAGCTTTTGACGACGTATTGTTGCATTGCAGGACGATTCTGGCGGGTTTTCACGTCTTTCCATTGATCCATTGGCCGGCTGCCGCGACCTAAAGGGGCCGGCCTGAACAGGAGATACGATGTCGCTTGCTGCGCAGACGCTTGATCCGCCGTCCCGGACCCTGATGTTTCTGGAGGGACGCGCCATCCATGAACTCGGCGCCTTTCTCGGCGCGTTGCCGCTGCTGTCGCTGGCGCCGCGCGGCGACGGACATCCGGTACTGGTATTGCCCGGGCTTGTTGCCTCCGACACCTCGACGCGCCCGCTGCGCAGCTTCCTGAAGAACCGCGGCTACGTCGTGAGCGGCTGGCGGCAGGGCCGCAACCTGGGCCTGCGCCCGGGCGTGCAGCACGCCATGACCGACCTCGTCAAAGAATTGAACGACACCCGTGGCCGCAAGGTCTCCTTGGTCGGCTGGAGCTTGGGGGGTCTCTACGCGCGCCAGCTCGCCAAGTTGATGCCGGAGCGCGTGCGCTCGGTGGTCACGCTCGGCAGTCCGTTTGCGGCCGGTCCCAAGGCGACCAACGCCTGGCGCGTCTATGAGATGGCGAGCGGCCGCCGCGCCGATGAAGAGGATGGACGCTTCGGCGGCGCGCTGGCGGGGACGCCGCCGGTGCCGCGAACTCGGAGAGCATCGAGGTCGAGAGCAGCCATTGCGGCATGGGCCATCATCCCGCGGCAGTCTTTGCGGTGGCCGATCGCCTGGCGCAAGTGGAAGGCAAGTGGAAACCGTTCGACCGCAGCGGCTGGCGCAGCATCGTCTTTCCCGATCCGAACAGGTAGTTGGCTCAGACCTGTTTCCTTACCTCGCCCCGCTCTTCGCGGGGAGAGGTCGAAATTCGCGATAGCGAAATTCGGGTGAGGGGCTCTCTCAACGAGCGCAGTCGGCCGATAGAGCCCTCACCCCACCAAAGAGCGGGGAGAGGGAGACGACTAGTGCCGGATTGTCGCAAATCCGCAAAACGCGCTATGCGTGGCACATGGCGCATCCGCTTGCCCGCATCATCGACCAGCTCAAGCGCGAACCTTCGCGTACCGGCTCGATCATCATCACCGTGTTCGGCGATGCCATCGTGCCGCGCGGCGGCTCGGTGTGGCTCGGGACACTGCTGAGATTTTTCGAAACGCTCGACATTGATTCGGGCGTGGTGCGCACAGCGATGTCGCGGCTCACCGCCGAGGGCTGGTTCGAGCGCGAGAAGGCCGGCCGCAACAGCTTTTACCGGTTGGTGCAGCGGGAGCGGCAAACCTTCGACATCGCTACCCGGCATATCTATGGTGCGCCGACCTCCGATTGGACCGGACGTTTTGAGCTTCTGCTGATCGGTAATGGCGGGAATCGCGATGCCGCGCGCGAGGCGCTCAAGAATGCCGGCTTCGGGAGTCCGCTGCCGGGGGTATGGGTCGCGCCATCGGGCGCGCCGATCCCGGAGGAAGCGGCAGGGGCGATCCGCCTGGAAGTCTCCGCCGAGGACGAGGCCGGACGGCGCCTGCTAAGCGCGAGCTGGCCGCTCGAGCGCACGGCCGATGCCTATCTCAAATTCATGAAGACCTTCGAGCCGTTGCGGGGCTGGATCGATCGCCGCGGGCAGCTCAGCGATGCCGATGCCTTCACCGCGCGGATCCTCTTGATCCACCATTATCGCCGCGTGGTGCTGCGCGACCCGCTGTTGCCGACGGCGCTGCTCCCGAGGGATTGGCCGGGCAGGGTGGCTCGAGAGACCTGCGGCGAGATCTATCGCGCGCTGTTGGGTCCGTCCGAACAATGGCTTGACCAGCATGGAACCAATGGAGCCGGGCCGCTGCCGAAGGCCGGCGCCGAGCTCCGGCGGCGGTTTGCTCAAGGTTAATATGTTACAGAAATAGCTTGCATCTCATAAATTTTGTTATATGTTCATGCGAACAATTCTTGATGGGAGGCAGGCGATGTATACCCAGGCGCTCAACACGTCTGATGCCGAAGACCGCCAGATCGAGGACGCCGCGCGCGCAGGCTTGTTTCAGGCCCGCATCGATGCCGAGGAGCGCATCGAGCCGAACGACTGGATGCCGGCCGCCTATCGCAAGACGCTGACACGGCAGATCTCGCAGCACGCTCATTCCGAAATCGTCGGTATGCTCCCGGAAGGCAACTGGATCACGCGCGCGCCGTCGCTGCGCCGCAAGGCGGCATTGCTGGCGAAGGTGCAGGACGAATGCGGCCACGGGCTCTATCTCTATGCCGCCGCCGAGACACTCGGCACCTCGCGTGAAGAACTTGTCGACCTGATGCTGGCGGGCAAGGCCAAGTATTCCTCGATCTTCAATTATCCGACCCAGACCTGGGCCGACATCGGTGCGATCGGCTGGCTGGTCGATGGCGCCGCCATCATGAACCAGATCCCGCTGTGCCGCTGCTCCTATGGCCCTTATGCGCGCGCGATGATCCGGGTCTGCAAGGAAGAGTCCTTTCACCAGCGCCAGGGCTTTGAGATCATGCTGACGCTCTGCCGCGGCAGCGACGAGCAGAAGGCGATGGCGCAAGATGCGCTCGATCGCTGGTGGTGGCCGGTGCTGATGATGTTCGGTCCGCCCGATAACGCGAGCCAACACGGCGATACCTCGGCCAAATGGAAGATCAAGCGCTTCTCCAATGACGAGCTGCGGCAGAAATTCGTCGATGCCACCGTGCCGCAGGCGCAGTTTTTGGGCCTCACGATTCCCGATCCCGACATGACGCAGGATGAAGCCGGGCATTGGGTGTATAGCCCAATCGACTGGGAAGAGTTCAATCAGGTGCTGGCCGGCAACGGCCCCTGCAACCGCGACCGGCTGGCGGCGCGGCGCAAGGCGCACGACGAGGGCGCCTGGGTGCGGGAGGCTGCCGCCGCCTACGCCGCAAAGCGCAGCCGTCGAGACGTCGCACAGGCGGCCGAATAGGAGACCGTTATGGCCACGCCGAACGTTCCGCTCTGGGAAGTCTTCATCCGCAGCCGCAATGGGCTCGCACACAAGCATGTCGGCTCGCTTCATGCAGCCGACGCGACATTGGCGCTGCAGGCCGCGCGCGACATCTACACCCGCCGCGGCGAGGGCCTGTCGATCTGGGTGGTGCCGTCAAGCGCGATCACCGCGTCCGATCCTGCCGAGAAGGGCATGATGTTCGAGCCGGCGGAATCCAAGATCTACCGGCATCCGACGTTCTATGACGTTCCCGAGGAAGTCGGGCATATGTAACACCGTCATTGCGAGCCAACGGGTCGCGCGAATGCGCGCCCGATGACAGGCTCCGCGAAGCAATCCATCTCGCCGCGAAAGAAAGATGGATTGCTTCGTCGCTTCGCTCCTCGCAATGACGAGCGTGCGGGCACCACAAACAGGTTGACAAGATGACTGTCGCCAACATCCAGATCTCCGAAACGCCGCTGGTGCTGTACCTGCTGCGCCGTGCCGATGACGCGTTGATCCTCGGGCATCGGCTGTCGGAATGGTGCGGGCACGCGCCGATGCTGGAAGAAGACATGGCGCTCGCCAATATGGGCCTCGATCTCCTGGGTCAGGCGCGTGAGCTCTACAGCTACGCGGCCAAGATCGAAGCCAACGGCAACGACGAGGACAAGTTCGCATATTTGCGCGAAGTCGGGCAGTATCGCAATCTGTTGCTGGTCGAGCAGCCGAACGGCGATTTCGCTCGCACCATGGTGCGGCAGTTCTTCTATGCGGCGTTCGCCGATCTCTATTGGCGCGCGATGATGCGGTCGCGCGACGCCTCGCTGGCTGCGATCGCGGCGAAATCCGAAAAGGAGAGCGCCTATCATCTGCGGCATTCCTCCGAATGGATCGTCCGGCTCGGCGACGGCACCGCGGAAAGCCACGCCCGCGCACAAGGTGCGATCGATGATCTCTGGGCCTTCACCGGCGAGATGTTTTGGCTCGACGACCGCGAGCGTGCGCTGGTCGATGCCGGCATCGCCATTGATGCTGCAAGCTTGCGTGCGCCATGGCTCAAGACAATAACGAATGTCGTGAGCGAGGCGACGCTGACGCTGCCAACCAACAACTGGATGCAGCAGGGCGGCCGCAGCGGCCAGCACAGCGAACACCTCGGCCATCTCCTCAGCGAACTGCAATCGATGCAGCGCACCTTTCCGGGGGCGACATGGTGACGGCGACGCTCAGCGATGCGGATCTGCGCCAGCGCGCTTGGGAGATAGCGGCACGCGTGGTCGATCCCGAAATCCCGGTGCTCACCATCGCCGATCTCGGCGTGCTCCGCGAGGTCGCGGTCCGTGACGGCCGCGTCGAGGTCGCGATCACGCCCACTTATTCCGGCTGTCCGGCGATGGACATGATCGCGCTGGAGATCGACTTGGCGCTGGAGCGCGAAGGTTTTCTTCATCCAAAGATTCGCACCGTGCTGTCGCCGGCCTGGACCACCGACTGGATAAGCGAGGACGGCCGCCGCAAGCTCAGGGAATACGGCATTGCACCGCCGTTAGCCGCAAGCTCGCGCCGCGCGCTGTTCGGCGTGCAGCAAGTCGCATGTCCGCAATGCGGCTCGGCGAATACCGAATTGCTCTCCGAATTCGGCTCGACCTCCTGCAAGGCGCTGTGGCGCTGCAAGAGCTGCCGCGAGCCGTTCGACTATTTCAAGTGTCACTGAACATGTCCACATCTCACCCGCGTTTTCATCGCCTCGCCGTCAACGATCTGCGCCGCGAAGCCGCCGATGCGGTGTCGCTGAGTTTTGCGATTCCCAATGAACTTGCTGACGACTACCGTTTCCTGCCGGGCCAGTATTTGACTTTGCGCACCACGATGGACGGCGAGGAGGTGCGCCGCTCCTATTCGATCTGCTCGGGACCCGACGACGGTGAACTGCGCATCGCCGTGAAAAAGCTCGATGGCGGCGCGTTCTCGAATTGGGCCGCCGACGAATTGAAGACCGGCGACGAACTCGAGGTAATGACCCCCACCGGCCGCTTTGGCATCGCGCCGGCGCCGGAGGAAGCGCGCCTTTATGCTGGCTTCGCCGCCGGAAGCGGCATCACGCCGATCCTGTCGATCGTCAAGGGCGTGCTGGCGCGCGAGCCCGACAGCCGGTTCTTCCTGTTCTACGGCAACCGCTCGACATCGGGCATGATGTTCCTCGAAGCGCTGGAGGAACTGAAGGACCGTTTCATGCAGCGGCTCTCGCTCTTCCACGTGATCTCAGGCGAAGAGCAGGAGATTCCGATCCTGCACGGCAGGCTCGACGGCGACAAGGTGAGGGTGCTGTTGCGCTGGCTGGTGCCGGCATCAAGCATCGATCACGTCTTCATCTGCGGCCCAACCGGCATGAGCGAAGACATCGAGGCGACTTGCCGCGAGCTCGGCATCGCCGAGGACCGCATCCACGTCGAGCGCTTCGTCTCCGGGCTCGGCGGCAAGCCGCGCCCGAAGGCAATCGTCCCGGCTACGGCGCCGCCAAAAGCCCATGCCGCATTGATCATCGACGGCAAGCGCCGCGAGGTGCCGGTCGCGGAAGGCGAGGCCATTCTCGATGCGGCGCTGCGCGCCGGCGTCGATCTGCCGTTCGCCTGCAAGGGCGGCATGTGCTCGACCTGCCGCGCCAAGCTGGTCGAAGGCGAAGCGGCGATGGACGTCAACTATTCGCTGGAGCCGTGGGAACTGAAGGCGGGATTCATCCTCACCTGTCAGGCCAAGCCGGTTTCGCAAAAGGTCGTGGTGGACTACGATCACGTTTAAAACGAGAGGGAGCCGGCAAGTGAACGTCAAGGCCACGCCTTCACCCGACGACCTCGCGCGTGCCTGCGCAGAGGCGATGTGGAAGGAAGACGACGCGAGTCGGGGCCTCGGCATGGAGATCGTTGACGTCAGGTGCGGCGAGGCGACGTTGGCGATGACAGTCAAGCCCGACATGGTCAACGGCCAGCGCATCGCCCATGGCGGCTTTATCTTTACGCTGGCTGATTCCGCTTTCGCCTTTGCCTGCAACACCCACAACGAGCGCGTGGTTGCCGCCCAGGGCAGCATCACTTTCATCAAGCCGGGCAAGCTCGGCGACCGCCTGGTCGCGACCGCGCGGGAAATCTCGCGCAACGGCCGATCCGGTATCTACGACGTCCGGGTCACGGTGGAGGATACGGTGATCGCCGAATTTCGCGGCCATTCCCGCGTGATCGGCGGCGTATGGCTGCCGGGCGAAATCGATACCAAGCAAAAATAAATTTAACATTTGAGGAATCGCCTAAATGGCTTCGACAAAACTCAAAGCAAGGCAAAGCGCCTACCGCACCGAGATGGACGAGGCCGAGCGTGCCTCGCGCGACGAGATCATGGCGCTGCAGTCAAAGCGCCTCGCATGGTCGCTCAAGCATGCCTATGACAATGTCACCCACTACAGACGCGCTTTCGACCAAGCCGGCGTGCATCCCGCCGATTTCAAGCAGCATTCCGACCTCGCCAGATTTCCGTTCACCGTCAAGACCGACCTGCGCGACAATTATCCCTTCAACATGTTCGCCGTCGACCGCGAAAAGCTGGTCCGCGTCCACGCCTCTTCCGGCACCACCGGAAAGCCGATCGTGGTCGGCTACACCAAGGCCGATATCGATGTGTGGTCCGATGTGATGGCGCGCTCGATCCGCGCTGCTGGCGGCCGCAGTGGCATGATCATCCACAACGCCTATGGCTACGGCCTGTTTACCGGCGGCTTAGGGGTGCATTACGGCGCCGAGCGATTGGGCTGCACCGTGGTGCCGGTTTCCGGCGGAATGACCGAGCGGCAAGTGCAGCTCATCAACGATTTCAGGCCCGACATCATCACGGTGACGCCGAGCTACATGCTGGCAATTCTCGACGAGTTCAAGCGCCAAGGTCTGGAGCCGCGCAAATCTTCGCTGAAATTCGGTATCTTCGGTGCCGAGCCCTGGACCAACGCGATGCGGGCCGAGATCGAGCAAGCCTTCGACATGGACGCGACCGATATTTACGGCCTGTCCGAGGTGATCGGACCCGGCGTCGCGCAGGAATGCGTGGAGAGCAAGGACGGCCTGCATGTCTGGGAAGATCATTTCTATCCCGAGGTGATCGATCCCGAGACCGGCCGGGTGCTGCCCGACGGCGAAAAGGGCGAACTCGTCTTCACCTCATTGACCAAGGAAGCGTTTCCGATCATCCGTTACCGAACCCGCGACCTGACGCGACTCTTGCCGGGTACGGCGCGGCCGGGCATGCGGCGCATAGAGAAGGTCACGGGACGCTCCGACGACATGATTATCCTGCGCGGCGTCAACGTGTTCCCGACCCAGATCGAGGAGGCCCTGCTCGCGACCGATTGGTGCGGCGGCCATTTCATCATTGAACTGACGCGCGAGGGGCGGATGGATGAGATGGCAATCTTGGCGGAGGCGCGGCCCGAGAGCTGGGACGGCAGTGGGCTTTCGCCCCAAGCCGAAAAAGTATCGGCCTTCATCAAGAACACCATCGGCATATCCGCGCGGGTCATGATTGTCGCCCCCGACACGCTGGAACGCTCGCTTGGCAAGGCCAAGCGTGTTTACGACAAGCGGCCAAAAGGGTGACGTCATTCCGGGGCGCGCCAAGCGCGAACCCGGAATCTGTAATCACTATCGGGAGTATGGTTTCCGGGCCTGTCGCCTCAGATCGGCAATTGCCGACCGAAGGCGCATCCCCGAATGACGAGGAGCATTTAATCAGCTATAGACCCGGAAGATGCCAGCCTCCAAACATCCCCTCAGCGTCGAAGCCAGTTGCGTGCGATTGCTGGCCAGGGCTGCCGATGCCGCTTCGCTCGGGCCCACAGTCGAGCGACGCGCGTTGTCACGCGGGGCCAACGAGGTGTTGATCGAGATCAAGGCGGCAGCCGTCAATCCGTCCGACGTGAAAGCTGCGACCGGCCTCATGGCTTATGCAGTGTTTCCGCGCACGCCCGGCCGCGACTACGCGGGCGTGATCATCGACGGCCCGCCGGGGATGATCGGGCGCGAGGTGTTCGGCTCGTCGGGCGACCTCGGCATCCGGCGCGACGGCAGCCACGCCACCCATCTCACCGTCGAGGCCGATGCGGTGATCGACAAGCCGAAGGGCATTTCCTGGGAGGCGGCGGCCGGCATCGGCGTTCCCTTTGTCACCGCCATGGAAGGCTTTCGCCGCGTCGGCGTGCCGAGCAAAGACGAGACCGTGCTGGTGATGGGCGTCAACGGCAAGGTCGGTCAGGCCGCGGTGCAGATCGCAAGCTGGCGCGGCGCGCGCGTCGTCGGCGTGGTGCGCAAGGCCGAGCCCTATGAGGGCCATGCCAATTCCGCAGTCGAGGTGATCGATGCATCGGTGGTGGACGTCGCGGCGCGCACGCGCGAGCTCACGAGCGGCAAGGGCGCCGATATCGTGTTCAACACGGTTGGCGATCCCTATTTTCAAGCCGCCAATCAATCGCTGGCGCTGCGCGGGCGGCAGATCCTGATTGCCGCCATCAAGCCGATTGTGCCGTTCAATATCCTGGAATTCTATCGCGGCCAGCACACCTATGCCGGCATCGACACGCTGGCCTTGTCATCGTCGGCGACCGGCGCGGTGCTGCGCGAGTTGGCGCCCGGTTTTGCGAGCGGGCATCTAAAGCCGTTCCCGATCAACGAGGCCGCGATCTATCCGCTGGAACATGCCAAACGCGCCTTCGTTGCGGTCGCGGGTTCCTCGCGCGACCGGGTGATCCTGCGGCCGGCGTAGAAACGATTCGGAGCAAAGAAATCCATGGATTACGCCGCCAACATCGTCGTCCTTGCCGGTCTTGCCATCGGCGTCGTCTATGGCGCGGTCGGCCTGTTGAGCGATTTCTGCCTGATGAGCAGCCTGCGCGGCTGGTGGGCGCAGGGCGATAGCCGCCTGGTACGCACCTATGCGCTGGCGATCGGGGTAGCGATCGCCGCGACGCAACTCCTGGCAACACGTGGAATGGTCGATCTCGGCAAATCGATCTATCTGCAACCGACGTTTTCGGCGCCGCTGATGTTCTTCGGCGGGCTCTTGTTCGGCTACGGCATGGTGCTCTCCAATGGCTGCGGCTCGCGTGCGCTGGTGCTGCTCGGTCGTGGCAATCTTCGCTCTTTTGTCGTGGTGATCGTGCTCGGCATTTTCGCGGAGATGACGCTGAAGGGCCTGATCGCGCCGGGGCGGATCGCCATGGTGCAGCTGTCGCAGACGACCACGAAGATGGTCTCGCTGCCGGTTCTGTTGTCGATGCTGGGCCTCACCGAGGCATTTGCGCGGACGCTCGCGGCCTCGCTGATATCAGGCGCCCTCATCATCTTTGCGTTCGCGCACGCGCCGTTCCAGCGTGCCTGGGGGCAGATTGCGGCGGGCATCGCGATCGGTCTGCTGGTTGCCGTCGGCTGGTATGCGACCGGCTATCTCGGCGCCGATGATTTCAATCCGACGCCGGTCACTTCGCTGACCTTCATCGCGCCGATCGCGGACGGCTTGCAATATGTGATGCTGTCGACGGGCTCGACACTCAACTTCGGCATCGCCACCGTCGGCGGCGTCTTCGCCGGCAGCCTTCTGGCGGCGCTGGTGACCGGCCGTTTCCATTGGGAAGGTTATCAATCGGCGCACCACATGCTGCGCTCGGCCGGAGGCGCGGCGCTGATGGGCACGGGCGGCGTGATGGCGTTTGGCTGTTCGATCGGGCAGGGCCTCACCGGACTTTCGACGCTGGCGCTGGCGTCCTTTGTCGCCGTCGCCGGAATATTTGCGGGTGCCGCCATCGGCCTGCGCGGCGCGCTCCGCGTCCGGCCATTGGTCTCGGCGCAGGACGCGCGGTCAGATCCGCTAACGTGAATCCAGCGAGATCAATCGGTGGCCCTGGTCACGATGCGGATTTCCGACGTCAGGGTGCGATGCACCGGGCACTTGTCGGCGATGTCCATCAGACGCTTGCGTTGGTCGGCGTCCAGCGCGCCTTCCATGGCGATGACCCGATCGATCCGGTCGAGCATGCCGGCCTTGGTTTCACATTCGGCACAATCTTCCGCGTGAATCTTGCCGTGCTGGAGTGTCACGGTGACGCGATCCAGCGGCAGCGATTTGCGATCGGCGTAAAGTCGCATGGTCATCGAGGTGCAGGCGCCAAGGCCGGCCAGCAGGAAATCGTAGGGCCCGGGCCCGGAATCCTCGCCGCCGGCCGCCAGCGGTTCGTCGGCCAGCATCCGATGCGGTCCGATGGTCACGGTCTGCTGGAATTTGCTGTTGCGGGTTTCGCGCACCACGACCCGGCGCGGCGCTTTGCCCAGATCGGCGGCTTGCTCAGGTGCCGCGGGATCGAGGTAACGCTCAGACCAGGCGGCGATCACGCCGGCGACATAGGCGGCGTCGCGCCTTTGGGTCAGCAGGTGGTCGGCATCGGCGAGCGAAACGAAACTCTTGGGATGCTTGGCCGCGACGAAGATGTGGGTCGCGTTGTCAATGCCGACGGTATCGTCGGTCGGCGAATGCATGATGAGCAGCGCCTTATGCAGGTTGGTGACATGCGCCATCAGGCCGTGCTCGGCGATGTCGTCGAGGAATTGGCGCTTGATGCGGAATGGGCGGCCGGCGAGCGAAACCTCGACTTCGCCGGCCTTTCGGATGTCCTCGATCCGTTCCTTGAACAGGCCCGTGACATGGGCCGGATCGGAAGGGGCGGCGATGGTGACGACCGCCTTGGCGTCCGGGATTTGCGCGGCCGCGGCCAGGATCGCCGCGCCGCCGAGGCTGTGGCCGATCAGGATGGCGGGGGCTTTACCGGTTTCGCGGAGGTGACCGGCCGCACGAACGAGGTCGGCAACGTTGGAAGAGAAGGTCGAGTTGGCGAAATCGCCCTCGCTGGAGCCAAGGCCCGTGAAATCGAACCGCAACACCGCGATGCCGCTTGCTGCCAGTGCTGCCGAAATTCGTTTCGCCGCCAGCACATCCTTGCCGCAGGTGAAGCAATGCGCGAACAGCGCGTAGGCTCTTGGTTCGCGTTCCGGTAGATCGAGCGCGGCCGCGAGCTGATGGCCGTCCTCGCCGGTGAATTGGAAACGTTCGATCGGCACAGGCGTTCTCCATCATTTTTGAGGTCATCGCATCAGTCGTCGGAATAGCGCTGCTCGCTCCAGGGATCGCCGCGGTTATGATAGCCGCGGACCTCCCAATAGCCCGGCGCATCCTCGCCGAGGAATTCGATCGCCTGCAGCCATTTGGCGCTTTTCCAGAAATAGAGATGCGGCACCACGAGCCGCACCGGGCCGCCGTGCTCCTGCGCGAGCGGCGCGCCGGACCAGCTGCGGGCGAGCAGGGCATCGTCAGCGGCAAAATCTTCCAGTGCAAGATTGGTGGTGTAGCCATCGTAGGAGTGCAACACGACGAAGCGCGCTTCCTCGCGCGGCTGGCAGGCATCAAGGAGATCGCGGGTCGCGAGCCCCTCCCATTGGTTGTCGTAGCGCGACCAGGAGGTCACGCAATGAATGTCGGACACCAATTTCGTCTGCTTCTGCGCCGTGAACTCGGCAAAATTCCAGAAGATCGGTTTCTCCACCGCGCCGTAGACGTCGAGCCGCCAGCGTTCACGCGAAATGTTCGGCGTGAGCCCAAGATCGAGTGTTGGCCAATCCTTCGTCAGATGCTGCCCCGGCGGCAAACGTTGCTGTTCGGGGCGGGCCGTCTTGCCGGTGAGGAAGCGGCCTTCGCGCGCCCAACGCTGCTTGCTGCGCGTCAGCTTGCTCTCCGCGGGCGGTTCATTCTCGTCGGACATGTTACGACCACCAGTCATTCGTGGCGATGCATTGCCGATTGGTGCTTGGTGTCGCGCATCGTAGCATAGATGATCAGCGAGAGGCAGATCATGCCTGAGAGGTAATAATAGAACCAGTCCTCATGAGCCAGGCTCTTGAAGTAAAGCGCGACCGCAGGCGCAGTGCCGCCGAATACCGATACGGTGATTGCATAGGGCAAGCCGACGCCGAGCGCGCGGACATTGGTGGGAAACAGCTCGGCCTTCACGATGGCGTTGATCGAGGTATAGCCGGCGACGAAAATCCAGGCCGCGCAGATCAGCAGGAAAGCCGCGAAGGGTGATTTGGTTTCCTTCAACACCGTCAGGATCGGAACCGTTGACACCGTGCCGGCCACGCCGAAAAAGATCAAAAGCGGCTTGCGGCCGATGCGATCGGACAATGCGCCGTAGAGCGGCTGCAGCAGGGTCGCGAAGACCAGCGAGCCGAAAATCACCATGGTCGTCTGATCCGGCGTGAGGCCGACAGACAATCTGACAAACGTCTGCATATAGGTCGTGAAGGTGTAGAACGCGGCGGTGCCGCCGGCGGTCAGGCCCACCACCAGCAACAGCTCTTTCGGATATTTCAAGAGACCGGCAATTGAACCGGTCGGTTTGGTGAGTCTTGCCGCTTCGACAAACGCGTCGGTCTCGTGCAGCTTGCGCCGCATCACCGCTGCGAAGATCGCGAGCAACGCGCCGATCACGAATGGAATTCGCCACCCCCATTGCTTCAATTCCTCAGGCGTCAGGAAAACCTTTTGCAACAGCAACAACACGATGATCGCGGTGAGCTGGCCGCCGATCAAAGTGACGTACTGGAAGCTCGAATAGAAGCCGCGATGGTTGGCGTCGGCGACCTCGCTGAGATAGGTGGCGCTGGCGCCGTATTCGCCGCCAAGGCTCAAGCCCTCGATGATGCGCGCCAGCGCCAGAATAGCCGGTGCTGCGATGCCGATCGAGGCATAGGTCGGCGTCACCGCGATCATCAAGGAGCCGAAGCACATGCAGAGCACCGACAGCGTCAGCGATAGACGCCGGCCATGGCGATCGGCGATGAAACCGAACAGCCAGCCGCCCAACGGCCGCATCAAGAAGGTTGCCGCAAACAGCACGGCAGCGTTGAGCTGCTGCACCACTGGATCGCTGTTTGGGAAGAATGCCGGCGCGAAGTAAAGCGCGAACGCCGTATAGGCGTAGAAATCATACCATTCGACGAGATTGCCGACCGAGCCGATGAAGATCGCCTTCACACGGCGCTCGACGTCGTGACGGTCGAGATGCTCGCGACCCGGATTGATCGTTTGATCGCTCATAACAGGCCTCCCGCGGGCGGCCTGTTATCCCTTTGGGTTAAGTTCAGGCCGGCTTTCCGAATAGCATCGGGAGCTGCCGCGGTCCACGCACGGTGCCTTCTGACCAGGTCACTTTGCCGGCAGGATCGAGCCTGAAGTCCGGGATCCGCTTTAGCCATTCCTCGATCGCGACTGTCATCTCCATGCGCGCCAGGTTCGAACCGACGCAGCGGTGAATGCCGAGCCCGAAGGCGGCGTGGCGGTTCTCCTTGCGGTCGATCACCACCTTGTCGGCATCGGGGAATACGGCGGGATCGCGGTTGGCGGCGGGGAACGACAACAGCACCATGTTCCCGGGCTTGACCGGGCAGCCGCTGATGGTCGTTTCCTTCATGACCTCGCGCGCCATCGTCACCGGAGAGTAGGCGCGCAACAGTTCCTCGACCGCTGATGGCATCAGCCCCGGTTCGGCGACCAGACGCTCACGATCGGCGGGCGTCCTCGCCAGGTGCCACAGCGAGGAGCCGATCGCGCTCCAGGTGGTGTCGATGCCGGCAATCAACAGCAGCCGCAGCGATCCCAGCACATGCTGATCCGACAATGGCTGGCCGTTGCTGTCGGTCGCTTTCATCAGCGTTGAGATCAGATCGTCAGTCGGATGCGTCTTGCGATACTCGATATGGCCGGCGAAATAGGCGCTCATCTCGTGGACCGCGGCCATCAGCGCGTTATCGTCCTTGATGCCAAGCTCGAGGATGCTGTGGATCCATTTGATGAAGAGCTCGCCGTCTTTTTCGGGAATGCCGAGCATATGCGCAATGGCGCGCACCGGGATGTGCTTGGTATAGCGTGCAGCCGCGTCGCATTTGCCATCGGCGATGAATTCGTCGATCAGCTCGTTGCAGATTGCGCGAACCCTGGGCTCCAGCTTTTTCATGGCGTCGGGCGTGAATGGCGGCAGCAGCAACTGCTTCGCGGGCTTGTGGGCCGGCGGATCGGACGTAATCGGGGGTGCCGGGTTGGTGACGTCCGGCCTGACGTCACGCACGATCACGCGGCGGGAGGAAAAATGCTCGGTGTCGTAGGCGACCTCCTTCACTGCTTGGTAAGTAGTCGGCATGTAGCAGCCGAGGAAGCGGTCGGTGTGAACGACTGGGGCGGCGGATCGCAGTTTTTCCCAGATCGGATATGGATTTTCCGTCCAGCGCGGGTCGGTATGGTCGAAATCGTGGATCCAGTCGAGCACCGGCGGATGTTCGGGCATGATGCTAGCAGTATCGGACATCGGGAAAATTTCCTCTGTTGGATTCCTTCAACTTGCGTTCAGGAAATTCATTCCTCGGTCACCTCGATCGCGATCTCCGGGCAATTGGTCTGGGCGAGCCAGGCCTTGTCTTCCAGACCCGCGGGCACCGAACCGTCGCCGACCTCATGGGCATTGCCGAACTCGTCCAGCTCGAACAGTTGCGGCGCCAGCGATTTGCAACGCGCGTGTCCCTGACACTTGTCCTGGTCGACGTGTATTTTCAGCTTTCCGGCCATCGCAGGCGTTCCTTAGGCTTCCCGCGTAATACTACCGCGGGCTTGCGTTCCCCATGTTGACGACGATTGTGCAGGCATCTTGGCGGCGCCGCCAAATTATAGCATATTACATTCGTGCGGCGCTGGTGCTGTCAAGTGAAAAGTCTGGGAATATCGATGCCGCCTCGGTTAGCGCGCAAACGGCTCAACACCTACCACCATGGCGATCTCCGGGATGCGCTGGTTCAGGCAGCACTTGCCGAGGTGGAACAGGGCGGCCCGGAAGCCGTCAGCATCAAGGCGTTGGCGAAGAAGCTCGGCGTCTCGCAACCGGCGCCGTACCGGCATTTTGCCGATCGTGAGGCGCTGCTGGAGGCGGTGACCGCGGCCGCCTTCCGGCAATTCAGCGGCGTGCTCCGGGAGTCGATCGCAAGGCCATCGAAACGCTCCAAATTGTCACGCCTCGCACAGGCCACGCTGGCTTTCGGTCTGCGCCGCAATGGGATCTACCGCCTGATGTTTGCCTCGCGAACCATGGCCTGTTCGCCAAAAGGTGGCGAGCTTCACAATGCTGCGATGGAAACCTTTGCTCTCCTGATAGAAGCTCTGGAAGCGCCCGCTGTCGGATTGATACGCGAGCGCCACGCTTTGAAGATCTGGGCCTCGCTGCATGGCGTGCTGATGCTGGCGGAGCAGGGACTGCTGACCGGCCAGGTTGCCCGCATGAGCAGGGAGGAATTGGTCGAGGACATCGTGGCGGAAACCAGGCTGGCGCTGTCGGTCGCCCTCAAGGAGGCGGGCGAGACCGCGTGATGCTTCGTCAGTTTTATTTCGGCGGCCTCGGGTCGATCGGCGTCGTGCCGCGCAGGCCCAATATATCCTCGAGCACTTTGGCACCCGCGAGGAGCCTTGCCTCCCCGCGCGGCCGCGCCACCATCTGCAAGCCGACCGGCAGGCCTTTGGCCGTGAAGCCGCAGGGCAGTGACAGCGCTGGACAGCAGGCCAGCGTGATCGCATAGACGATGCCAAGCCATTCGACGTAATTGTCGAATTTCTTGCCGGCGCATTCGGCCACGTAGCGGTGTTCGATCGGAAACGGCGCAACGATGGTCGCAGGCGTCAGCAACAGATCATAACTCTTGAAGAACTCGATGACGCGCGCGGTCATCGTGACGCGCTGTGCTTCCGCGCGCGCGATCTGTTCGACCGAGAGCTTGAGGCCCTCCTCGATGTTCCAGATCACTTCGGGTTTGAGCAGGTCGCGCTTCTCGCGCAACAGTTCCGCCTTGGTGACGGCGAAGTCGAACGCGCGCAGCACATGAAAGCATTCATGGGCCTCGTGCAGGTCAGGGTGCGCCTCCTCGACAACCACGCCTGCCTCGGCGAAGCGCAAAGCCGCCTTGCGGGTGATGGCGGCAACTTCAGGATCGACCGGGGTAATGCCGAGGTCGCGCGAATAGGCGACGCGTTTCGGCATCTGCGGAGAACGCACGGCCGACAGGAAGGATTTTGGGAGCCGCGGCAGCGACAACGGATCGGGGGGATGTTCGCCGCTCATGGCATCGAGCAATAGCGCAAGGTCCTCGACGTTGCGCGCCATCGGGCCGTGCACGGTCAAATTGCGGTCGATCATGGCCGATGGCGTGTGCGCGACGCGGCCGATGCTGGGACGCATCCCAACGATGCCGCAGAAGCTCGCCGGATTGCGCAAGGAGCCGCCCATGTCGGTGCCGTGGGCGAGCCACGCCATGCCGGTGGCGAGCGCGACCGCGGCTCCGCCGGAGGAGCCAGCGGCGGATCGCGAAGTATCCCACGGGTTGCGCGTCGCGCCGAATACCTCGTTGAAGGTGTTGGCGCCGGCGCCGAACTCCGGCGTGTTCGATTTGGCGTAGACCATGCCGCCGTTTTCTTCGAGATGCTCGACCACGATGTCGGAATACGAAGAAATCGTATCCTTGAAGATCGGCGAACCTTGCGTGTTGCGCACGCCCTCGACGTTGAACAGGTCCTTGATCGGTATCGGCAGCCCCGCGAGCAGACCGCGCTCGCCGGCGGGCTTTTTCATCAGCGCCTTGGCGTGGGTTCGAGCGCGCTCGAAGCACAGCGTCGGCAGGGCGTTGACCTTGCAATCGACCTCGGCGATGCGGCTCTCCAGCACGTCGAGCAGATCGAGCGGCGTCAGGTCGCCTGCTTCGAGCTTGCCGACGATGGCGCATGCGCTCGCTCGCACCAGTCCCTGATCAGCCAATGGCGTCACTCCTTGTCGATTGGCTAGTCCTGTAGACCATTTTCGGGCAGAGTGGCAAACGCAGACGCCAGTGGAGGTTGAACATGACGCCGCCGTTCGACGCGCTGGACTGGCGCAGCATGAGCCAGCAGGATCGCGACCGCGGTCTCAACAATGGCGAGGCCGTATCCGGAAGCGCTGACATTGTCGCCGATTGGGAGGCCCGCTCAGCCGAGATACGCAAGCGATATCCCCAACATCTCGACCTGCGATACGGCCGGCGCGAGCGCAACCGCATCGACTTTCTCAAAACGCGCGACAAGGGGCCAACCCTTCTGTTCATTCACGGCGGCTACTGGCAGCATCGGGCGAAGGAAATTTTCGCGCTATTTGCCGAAGGGCCATTGGCTTACGGCATCAATGTCGCGCTGATCGGCTACACGCTCGCGCCGGATGCGAGCCTCGATCAGATCGTCGCTGAAATCCATTCCGGCATCGACTTTCTTGGCAAGCAATTGCCCGCGCTCGGTGGCGATGCCAAGGGGATCGTCGTGTCGGGGTGGTCCGCGGGCGGGCATCTAACCGCGATGGCGCTGGCGCATCCTTTGGTGAGGGCGGGGATGGCGATTAGCGGCATCTACGATCTCGAGCCGATCCGCCACAGCTATCTCAACGTCAAGCTTGGGTTGGATGCGGCAATGTCCCGCCGCTACTCGCCGATGATGGAGACGGGCGGGACGATGAAGCCATTGTCGCTGGTCGTTGGCTCCGCCGAACTGCCGCTGCTGCGCAAGCAGACCGCGGATTTCGCCGCCCATCGCGCCAGATACGGATTGCCGGTGACCTATGAGGAGATCGCCGGCGCCAACCATTTCACCATCATGGACGAGCTGTCGTCGCCGCACGGCCGGATCACGACGCTGATCCGGCAGTTGTTCGAGCGGACGGCAACTTGATCACGATCCTGGCGGGACGCGGCCGTGATATCTCGTCATCGCCCGGCTTGACCGGGCGACCCAGTACTCCGCGGCGGTAGTGATTAAGCGGAAAGGCCGCGGCGTACTGGATCACCCGCCTTCGCGGGTGATGACGAGTGTTGTTAGCCCCAGCCCGCGGCGATCCCGCCATCGACCGTAAATATCACACCCGAGGTATAGCCGGAGCGGTCGGAGGCGAGAAACGCCATCAGGTCGCCGATCTCGCGCGGGTGCGCGGGACGGCCGAGTGGCAGGCCTTTCTGGAATTCCTTGTAGCGATTCTCGTCGCCGAACTGGTGCTTGGCGCGGGTCTTCAGGAGCGTGACGTGGCGGTCGGTGCCGACCGGGCCCGGATTGATGCCGACCACGCGAATGTTGTCGGCGAGGCTTTTTCCGCCAAGCGCCCGGGTGAAAGCCATCAGCGCGGCGTTGCCGGCACTGCCGCAGATGTAATTGGCATCGAATTTTTCACCGGCGGCGCCGATGTCGTTGACGATAACGCCGTGACCGCGCGCCTTCATCTGGGCGTAGATCGCGCGAGTGAGGTTGATATAGCCGAACACCTTCAATTCCCAGGCGTGACGCCAGGTCGCCTCATCGATCTTGTCCACCGATCCGCCCGGAATATCGCCGGCATTGTTGACAAGGATGTCGACGTCCGCGGCGTCTTTCACCAATCGTTGGATGTCTTCGCTTTTGCGCAGGTCGACGACGTGCGCGGCGGCGTCGATCTGGTGCGCCCCGCGCAACCGATCGGCCAGCGCCTTCAACTGGTCACCGCTGCGGGCCGCCAAATAGAGGTGGCAACCTTCTTCGGCAAAGGATTCGGCGGCGGCCGCGCCAATGCCCTTGGAGGCGCCGGTGATGAGGACGCGCTTGCCGCGCAGATGCAGATCCATGGGAGTACTCGCTTGATGGGGTGAGTTTTGATTTGGCGTCGTCGGGGAGTTTTGATTGTTAGGCCGGCGGCGTGGAAGCGGTCAACATTGCACTGCACCGTTGCACTGCCGGGCGGTTTGGTCCATTGCAAGGCCATCAAATGAGCGGCATTGGCGGCGCGGACCGCGGCCTAAGGGAATCTCTCGATGAGCAACGGAAAAAAGCAATATCGGATCGCGGTCATCCCCGGCGACGGCATCGGCAAGGAAGTCATGCCGGAGGGGCTGCGTGTGATCGAGACGGCCGCCAAGAAGCACGGCGTTGCCGTGCAGTTCGATCATTTCGATTTTGCCTCATACGACTACTACGAAAAGCACGGCCAGATGATGCCGGACGACTGGAAGGACAAGATCGGCAAGCACGACGCGATCTATTTCGGTGCCGTCGGCTGGCCCGCCAAAATTCCCGATCACATTTCGTTGTGGGGGTCGCTGATCAAATTCCGCAGGGAATTCGACCAATACGTCAATTTGCGCCCGGTGCGGCTGATAGGCGAATATTCATCCGTCGGCGGGCGGATGTTCCCGGACACCGCCCGCGAGTTCGTGATCCAGGAAACCATCATGACGCGGACCGGCGTCGATCGAATCCTGAAATTCGCGTTTGACCTCGCGCAGTCGCGGCCGAAGAAACACCTGACCTCGGCGACCAAATCCAACGGCATTTCGATCACGATGCCGTATTGGGACGAGCGCGTGGAGGCGATGGCGAAAAACTATCCCAAAGTGAAGTGGGACAAATATCACATCGATATCCTGACCGCGAATTTCGTGCTGCATCCGGACTGGTTCGACGTCGTGGTCGGCTCCAACCTGTTCGGCGATATCCTCTCTGATTTGGGACCGGCTTGCACCGGCACCATCGGCATCGCGCCCTCGGGCAATATCAATCCGGAGGGCAATTTCCCGTCGGTGTTCGAGCCGGTGCACGGCTCGGCGCCTGATATCGCGGGGCAGGGCATTGCCAACCCGATCGGGATGATCTGGTCGGGTGCGATGATGCTCGAGCATCTCGGGGCGAAGGAAGCGGCGGGCTCGATCCTCCGTGCCATCGAGCGCACGCTCGGCGAACGCACGCTGCGCACCCGCGATCTCGGCGGCAACGCCGACACGGGCACTTGCGGCAAGGCAGTCGCGGAAATGGTGCAGTAGGGGAGGGGCCGTAGGGTGGGCAAAGCGAAGCGTGCCCACCATCCAGAGCACGAATGAAACGATCGATGGTGGGCACGGCGCGAAAGCGCGCCTTTGCCCACCCTACGCCTGCTCACCCCCTCACAATCCTGCGGCAATGCTCCCACGCCGCGGCCATCAAATTCTCGCTCGCCTCCGGGGTGCGGAACGCCGAATGCGCCGATAGCGTCACGTTCGGCAATTTTGTCAGCGGATGATCCGCCGGCAGCGGCTCGACGTTGAAGACGTCGAGCCCGGCATGGCGGATATGGCCTGACTTGAGCGCGTCGATCATGGCTTCCTCATCGACGATCGCGCCGCGCGCGGTGTTGACGAGGATGACGCCCGGCCGCATCGCTGCGATGCGCTGGCGCGACAGGAAACCGCGGGTATCGTCGTTCAAGAGCAGATGCAGCGAGACGACGTGGCTCGCGACCAAGAGCGTGTTCAGATCGACAAACTCGACACTGGGATATTGTTTCGGCGTCCGGTTCCAGGCGATCACGCGCATGCCGCTGCCGAGCGCGATGCGCGCGACTTCCGCGGCAATGCCGCCGAAGCCGATCAAGCCCAGCGTCTTGCCGGTGAGTTGCATGCCGTCCTCGCGCAGCCAGTTGCCGCCGCGCATCTCGCGATCCATCTGCGCCAGCACGCGTGCCGAGGCCCACATCAGCGCGACGGCGGATTCGGCCACGGCCGTATCGCCATAGCCCTTGATCAGGTGCACCATGATGCCGAGCTCGGCCAGCTCTTCCGGATTCATATAGCTGCGCGCGCCGGTGCCGAGAAACACCACGTGCTTGAGCCCGGTGCATTTCTTCGCAACATCAGTCGGCAGTGCGGTGTGATCGACGATTGCGATTTCGGCGCCGTCGAGCACTTTCGGCAATTGATCTGATTTGATGTCGGGATCGCGATGGATGCACACCTTGGGATCATCGGGCTTCTCCAGCCGCTCGAAGATCAAGGCGAGCGATTCATTGGCATCGACAAATACTCCGCGCAAGGCGAGCCTCCTTTCATTCGGACGCGACGCCGGCGATCGCCAACACCGTGTGCATCAACACGTTGGCGCCCGCGGTGCAGTCGGCTTGCGTCGCGTCTTCCAGTTCGTTGTGGCTGACGCCGTCCTTGCAGGGCACGAACACCATCGCCGCGGGAATACGGGTGTTGAGGTTGCAGGCATCGTGACCGGCACCGGAGGTAATCCGCTGATTGGAATAGCCGAGCGCGTTGGCGGCATTCTCCACCGCATCGACCAGCTTTGCGTCGAAATGCGTCGGCGGCTTGTGCCAGACCAGATCGAGCGTGACCTCAACCTTGCGGCGGGCCGCAATCTCGACGATGGCCGCGCGCAAATCCTTATCGAGCGCATCCATGATCGCTGCATCGGCACTGCGGCAATCGACGGTGAACGCGATCTCGCCGGGGATGACGTTGCGCGAGGGTTTTGCGATCACGGCCTCGCCGATTGTGGCAACGGCCTTCGGACCATGCTTGTTGGCAATGCCTTCCATTGCCAGCACGATTTCCGACAGCGTCGCCAGCGCGTCGCGGCGAAGCGGCATGGGCGTCGAGCCGGCATGGCTCTCAAAGCCTACAATCTTGCCGTCGTACCACAGCACGCCTTGGCCGGAATCGACCACGCCGATGGTTTTGCCTTCAGCTTCCAGGATTGGGCCCTGCTCGATATGAAGTTCAATGAAGCTCGATAACTTCTGGGTGCCAACCGGGCTTGGGCCGCGATAGCCGATGCCGTCCAGCGCTTGCGCCACCGTTACGCCGTCGGCATCCCTGCGCGACAAAATGTCGTCGGTGGTGAAATCGCCGACATAGGCGGCGGAAGCCATCATCGCCGGCGCAAAGCGCGAGCCTTCCTCGTTGGTCCAGTTGCAGATGCAGATCGGCGTCTCGGTTTCGATGCCGGCATCGTTGAGCGTGCGGACGACTTCGAGCGCGGCCAGCGTGCCCAATACGCCGTCGAACTTGCCGCCGGTCGGCTGGGTATCGAGATGCGAGCCAAGTCCCACCGGAGCCTTCGACATGTCGCGGCCCTTGCGCAGGCCGAACATCGAACCGAGTGCATCGACACGGACCTCGAGGCCTGCTGCTTCGCAGGCTTTTTTGAACCAGTCGCGCACCTGTTTGTCCTCAGGCCCAAGCGTCAGCCGCCGTACGCCACCTTTGGGCGTGGCGCCGAACTTGGCGGTCTCATGAATGGTGTCCCAAAGACGGGCGGAATCGATCTGCAGGTTGGACGTGATTTTGGTCATGATTTTGATCTTGGAGCCATTTTCCGAAAACATCGGGCCGTGCGGACGTGATCTGCTTCAATGACGCGGCGACAGCGGCGCGTCAACAACGACGCCGCCCCGTGCCAGCGAGGCTGCGAGTTCAGCTACGCGCTCGATGGCGACGGTGTCGGGAGACGTCAGCCAACTCGCGGAGAACGTCAACAATGGTATCTGCAAATTGGTCGAGAGCAGTTGCAGCCGTCCATCGGCCATTTCGTTTTCGACGATCGCGGTCGGGATCACGGCGATGCCGAGACCTTCGATCGCCATATGGATGACGGTGCCCAATGAGGCGCTGGCATGCAGGCGCATCGGCGGCAAGTCAGGTCGGTTGAATAGCGAACGCACGACCTCGTAGGGAGGGGTCTTGCGCGGAAAGGTGATGATCGGAAACTTCGCGAGATCGTGCACGGTCAATCTTGCATTGCCCAACCCCAGCGAGGGGCTGGCCAGAAATCCCACGGGGTAGTCGCACAGCACCCGGTTGCTGACGGCCGGTCCTGTCAATGGTCCGAGCAGGAACGCGAGCTCGATTTCCTGCGCCAACAGCCGCGTCCTCAAATTCGAGGTGATATCGACCTCGATTTCGAGCGAGAGATTGGGATAGGCGCGATTGACGCTTTTGATTAGTTGCGACAGCCAGGTGTGGACGATGGTCTCGGCGACGCCGAGCCGCAAAACGCCGCGCATCGCCGATTGGTCACCGACCACCGCCAGCATTTCCGAGCGCAGGCCGATCAGCTTTTCGGCGTACACCAACATCTGCCGTCCGTCCGGGGTCGGCAGCACCATGCGACGGTCGCGCTGCAAGAGCTTGACCCCAACCTCGCTTTCGAGCTGCGCGATCCGCTGCGAGATGGCTGGCTGGGTGGTGTTGAGCTTTTGGGCCGCCCCGCGGAAGCTGCCGAGCGTGACCACCCACATGAAGGTCTCTATTGCCTTGAAATCAACCATGCACTCCAATCCCGCAGCTCGATAAATTTCGCTAATCGATATTGATTAAAAACGACGATTGGACATTATGGTAGTCATATGCGCCATTGTCTGTCGAGCTAATTGGCGCGGGATCAAGGATGACCAGCCCGGCAACAACAGAACGGCTTATCGATCGTGCGGCGGCGGATCTGTTGCCCAGCGTGGCGGCCCGGCTTGCCTGCCGCAACGGGATGGCCACGACGACGGCGGGCGTGGCCGACGGTTTTGTCCAGGGCAATCTGGCGATCCTGCCGGAGAGTCTCGCGGCGTCGTTCCACCGATTCTGCCAGCTCAACCCAAAACCGTGTCCGATCATCGGCATGTCCGACGTCGGCGATCCCCGTATCCCCGCGCTCGGGCTCGACCTCGATATCCGTACCGATCTGCCGCGCTACCGGGTCTGGCGTGACGGCGAGGTGATCGAGGAGCCGACCGACATCATGGCGCACTGGCGCGATGACCTCGTCGCCTTCGTGCTCGGCTGCTCGTTTTCGTTCGAGGAAGCGTTGATGGCGGATGAGCTGCCGATCCGCCACATCGATCGCAAAGTTCGCGTGCCGATGTATCGCACCAATATCGCCTGCCACCCGTCCGGGCCGTTTGCCGGTCCGATGGTGGTGTCGATGCGGCCCTTCAAGCCGGCTGATGCGATCCGCGCGGTGCAGATCACCTCGCGTTTTCCGGCCGTGCATGGCGCGCCGGTTCATCTCGGCCACCCGCACTCGATCGGGATCCAAGACCTCGCCAAGCCCGACTACGGCGATCCGGTGCCGGTTGAAGCCGACGAGATTCCGGTGTTCTGGGCCTGCGGGGTTACGCCGCAAGCCGTGATTGCGGCAGCAAAACTGCCGTTCGCGATCACTCACGCACCCGGATTGATGCTGGTGACGGATCTGAAGAACAAGCAATTGGCCGTGCTTTAATGGGCAGCGTCTGCCGTACTTTGAGGCTTTACCGCCGCACGCTGCCGTTTCATCGATAATCAGAGATAAAAGGGGAATGTCTCAATGACGATCAGTCGCCGTAACGTATTGCTTGGAGCCACCGCCGCTGCTGCGCTCGCGCCGATCGCGGCCCGCGCGGAAACCTCCGAAGTGGTAATAGGCCTCACCTATCCACTCTCCGGCGCCAACGCACAAGTCGGTGTCGATGCCCAGAAGGCGTACGAGACCGCGCTCGATATCATCAACAAGGCTTACGATTTCGATCTGCCGCTGGCGAAGGGCGAAGGTCTGCCCGGCCTCGGCGGCGCCAAGGTCCGCCTCGTGTTCGCCGACCACCAGTCCGATCCGCAGAAGGGCCGCGCCGAGGCCGAGCGCCTGATCACCCAGGAAAAGGTCTGCGCCGTCATCGGCACCTACCAGAGCGCGGTCGCAGTTACCGTCAGCCAGATCTGCGAGCGCTATCAGATACCGTTCATCTCGGCCGACAATTCGTCGCCGAGCCTGCATCGCCGCGGCCTGAAATTCTATTTCCGCGCAGCCCCGCATGACGAGATGTACTCGGCTGCGATGTTCGACTTCTTCGATGCCCTGAAGAAGAAAGGCACCAAGATCGAAACACTGGCGCTGTTCCACGAGGACACCATCTTCGGCACCGATTCCGGCAATGCGCAACTGAAGCTGGCCAATGAGCGGGGCTACAAGGTGGTCGCCGATATCAAGTACCGCTCCAATTCGCCGTCACTGTCGGCCGAAGTGCAGCAGCTCAAGGCGGCAAACGCCGACGTCTTGATGCCCTCGAGCTACACCACCGACGGCATCCTCTTGGTCAAGACCATGGCCGAACTCGGTTACAAGCCGAACGCCATTGTCGCCCAGGACGCCGGCTTCTCCGAAAAAGCGCTGTACGATGCGGTAGGCGACAAGCTCGAAGGCGTGATCTCGCGCGGCACCTTTTCGCTCGATCTTGCCAGCAAGCGGCCGATGGTCGGCAAGATCAACGCCATGTTCAAGGAAAAATCCGGCAAGGACTTCAACGACCTCACCTCACGGCAGTTCATGGGCCTGATCGTGATGGCGGATGCGGTCAATCGTGCCAAGTCCACCGACGGCGACAAGATCCGCGAGGCCTTGGTTGCCACCGACATCGCGGGTGAGCAGACCATCATGCCCTGGAAGCGCATCAAATTCGACGAGATGGGCCAGAACAATGACGCCGACCCGGTGCTGCTGCAATATATCGGCGGCAAGTTCGTCACCATCTCCCCGCCGCAAGCGGCCGTCGCCCAGGCCGTCTGGCCGATGAAGTAATCGGCCGAGGCAGGGGACGTGAAGGCGGTGACGATCGTCCAAAGTTACGCGCGCTCCGTCATTGCGAGGAGCACTTGCGACGCAGCAATCCAGGTTGTGCGCGCGTCGCTGGATTGCTTCGCTTCGCTCGCAGTGACGGGCTTTCACGCTAGCGCCTGGCGCTCGGGGCTACGCCTTTGACCGCCGAGACCATCATCCAATCTCTCGCCAGCGGCCTGTTGATGGGCCTGCTCTATGGCCTGATCGCGGTCGGGCTCGCGCTGATCTTTGGCCTGATGGACGTCGTGAACTTCGCCCATGGCGAGTTCCTGATGATCGCGATGTACGCGACCTTCTTCCTGTTCGCGTTCTTTGCCGTCGATCCGTTGCTGTCGGCGCCATTGGTGGCGGCGGCGCTGTTCCTGTTCGGCGCGGTGGTCTATCTCCTGATCGTGCGTTTTGCCGTGCGGGCGAAGGCCAATGCCGGCATGGTGCAGATCTTTTCGACCTTCGGGCTCGCGATCGTCATGCGTGGCGTGGCGCAGTTCTTCTTTACCCCGGACTATCGCAGCGTCACCCATTCATGGCTTGGCGGCAGGACCGTCTCGCTTGGGGGCATCTTCTTGCCTGTGCCGCAACTAGCTGGCGCGATGGTGGCGATCGCGGCGTTCGTCGGGCTGTATTTCTTCATCAATCGCACCGACTTCGGCCGCGCGCTTGAAGCGACGCGTGAGGACGCCGGCGCAGTCGCGCTGGTCGGCATCGACAAAAATCGCGTGTTTGCGCTGGGCTGGGGCCTGGGCGCGGCGCTGGTGGGCTTGGCCGGCGCCATCATGGCGACGTTCTTCTATATTTATCCCGACGTCGGCGCGTCGTTTGCGCTGATCGCCTATGTCACGGTGGCGCTCGGCGGTTTCGGCAGCGTGTTCGGCGCCTTTGCCGGCGGCATCATCGTCGGCCTGGTCGAGGCGACCACCGCCTTGATCCTGCCGCCCTCGCTGAAATCGGTTGGCATTTACGCCGTCTATCTCCTGGTCGTCTTCATCCGGCCCCGCGGCCTGTTCGGCTCGATCTGATGGACAAGAACTTCGCCCAGCGCCGCCGCCGCGATCTTGTCGTCGCCGCGGCCTTTGCTGTGGTCGCCGCTCTGGTGCCGCTGTTCGTCAAAGACGTCTACGTCCAGAACATCATGGTGCTGACCCTGATGTATGCGGCGTTGTCGCAGAGCTGGAACATTCTCTCCGGTTATTGCGGGCAGATCTCGCTAGGCCACGCGCTCTATTTCGGGATCGGCGCATATACGACGGCGCTATTGTTCACCAAATTCGGCGTGCTGCCGTGGTTCGGCATGCTTGGTGGCGGCCTGATCTCGGCTCTGATTGCGATGGCGCTCGGCTATCCCTGTTTCCGGCTGCGCGGGCATTACTTCGTCATCGCCACCATCGTCATCGCCGAAATCGCGTTGTTGCTATTCCAGAACTGGAACTTTGCCGGCGCCGCGCTCGGCATCGATATTCCCGTGCGCCACGACAGCTGGCTCACCTTTCAGTTCACGCGCAGCAAGCTACCATACTTCTACTTCGCGCTGGTCTTGGCGGCCATCGCCTGGCTGGTGACCTGGTGGCTGGAAGATTCCAAATGGGGCTACTGGTGGCGCGCCGTAAAGGACAATCCGGACGCCGCCGAAAGCCTCGGCGTCGTCGTGTTCAATTCAAAGATGGGCGCGGCCGCGGTCTCGGCCTTCCTTACCGCGGTCGGCGGCAGCTTTTACGCGCAGTTCGTTTCCTATATTGATCCCGAAAGCGTGATGGGTTTTCAGTTCTCGCTATTGATGGCGCTGCCCGCGGTGTTGGGAGGCATCGGCACGCTTTGGGGACCGGTGCTTGGCGCTGTGATCCTGATCCCGCTCACCGAACTGACGCGCTCCTTTATCGGTGGTTCGGGCCGCGGCGTCGACCTCATCGTCTACGGCACGCTGATAGTGCTGATCTCGCTGGCGCGGCCGGAAGGGTTGGTGGGGCTGTTCTCGCGGCGGCGCAAGGAGGCGGTGCGATGACGCCGCTGTTGGAAACCCGCGGCGTCTGGCAGCGTTTCGGTGGCCTGATCGCGAACAGCGACGTCTCCATTTCGGTCGGCCGCGGCGAGATCGTGGGCCTGATCGGCCCCAACGGCGCCGGCAAATCGACGCTGTTCAATCTGATTGCGGGCGTGCTGCCGCCGACGCAAGGCTCGATCTGGCTTGACGGCGAGGACGTGACCCGGTTGCCGGCGGCGGAACGCTGCCAGCGCGGCATCGGACGCACCTTCCAGGTCGTGAAAAGTTTCGAGACCATGACTGTGATCGACAACGTCATCGTCGGCGCGCTGGTGCAGACCACGGTCATGCGCGAGGCGCGCCGCAAGGCCTATGAGGTTCTGAAATTCGCCGGCCTTGCCGGGCGCGCCGACGTGCTCGCGAGCCAGCTGATTCCTTCCGAAAAGCGCCGGCTCGAAGTCGCGCGCGCGCTCGCGACTGAACCGAAACTTCTCTTGCTCGACGAAGTGCTCACGGGCCTGACACCGATCG
This sequence comes from Alphaproteobacteria bacterium, assembly GCA_005884765.1. Lineage (GTDB taxonomy): Bacteria > Pseudomonadota > Alphaproteobacteria > Rhizobiales > Xanthobacteraceae > Bradyrhizobium. Next base: position 18,587 of record VAZV01000174.1, on the reverse strand, counting down.
AGGCCCAAAAGGGCGTCGAACTGGTGCGGCGCGTCCGCGAGACCGGCGTCACGGTGTTGATGGTCGAGCACGTCATGGAGATCGTGATGCCGCTGGTCGACCGCGCCATTGTGCTCGACCTCGGCAAGGTCCTGGTCGAGGGCAAGCCGGCCGAAATCGTCCGCGATCCGAAAGTCATCAGCGCCTATCTCGGGGATCGTCATGCTCTCAGTGCATGAAGTCACCACCGCCTATCAGGGATTGGTGGCGATCTCGGCCGTCTCGATCGAGGTCGAGAAGGGCGAGATCGTCTGCGTCGCGGGTGCCAACGGCGCGGGCAAATCGACATTGCTGAAATCGATCGCCGGCGCCGAGCGTCCGCGCTCCGGCACGGTGATGCTTGACGGTGCGCGGATCGACGGTATGGCGCAGCATGTGATTACCGCGCGCGGCATCGCCTATGTGCCGGAGAACCGCCGGCTGTTTCCGCGGTTATCCGTGCGCGACAATTTGCGGCTCGGCAGCTACATGTTTCGCAGCGAGGGCGATCGCGACCAGCCGTTGGCGCTGGTGTTCAAGTTGTTTCCACGTCTGTCCGAGCGGCTGGAGCAGCGCGCCGAAACGTTATCCGGCGGCGAGCAGCAGATGCTGGCGATCGGCCGCGCCCTGATGACGCGGCCGCGCCTACTCATGCTGGACGAGCCGTCGCAGGGCATCATGCCAAAGCTGGTCGACGAGATCTTTGCCGCGGTCAAGCGCATCCGCGACGCCGGCATGACGGTCTTGATCGTCGAGCAGCGGATGGCCGAATGCCTCGACATCGCCGACCGCGCCTACATCCTGCAGACCGGCCGTTTGCTGCTGCAAGGCCCGGCCGCCGAGATCAGGACCAATCCGGATGTGCGCAAGGCGTATCTGGGATTGTGACGTGCGCAGCCGTCATTGCGAGGAGCGCAAGTGACGAAGCAATCCATTGAGCACCTTGCTCGCTGTTGATTTGGATTGCTTCGCGGAGCCTGTCATCGGGCGCGCATTCGCGCGACCCGTTGGCTCGCAATGACGAGGAGGGGTCAGTCGTGCCCATGCTCCGGCAGCACCAACCCGAACGTCTTCGCCAGATCCGCGACCTGCGCCGGCGTCAGGTAGCGCGGGTTCAACCCGCGCAGCAGCAGATAGAGTTTGGCCGTTTCTTCCAGCTCCTCGATCGCAAACACCGCGGCCTCCAGCGTATCGCCCGAGACCACCGGGCCGTGATTGGCGAGCAGTACGGAAGAGTAGTTCCCCGCGAGCCCTTTGATCGCGTCGGCCACGGCGGGATCGCCGGGCCGATAATAGGGCACCAGTGCGGTGGCACCGCATTTCATCAGGTAATAGGCCGTCATCGGGGGCAATGCCGCGCGAGGATCGATCTCCGGCAGCATCGAGAGTGCGACCGAATGCGTCGAATGCAGATGCACCACCGCGCGCGCGGCGTCGCGGGTCTGGTAGAGCGCGGTATGCAGCGGCACTTCCTTGGTGGGCGTATCGCCCGAGACCAGCCGGCCGTCCGCCGAAAGCCGCGACAACCGTGCCGGGTCGAGCGAGCCGAGCGAGGCGTTGGTCGGGGTCACGAGCCAGCCGCCGTCGTCAAGCCTGATGCTGATATTGCCCGATGAGCCCGGCGTCAGGCCGCGCTCGAACAGCGAGCACCCGAGGCGGCAGATTTCCTCACGGAGCTTTGTTTCGCCCATGGCATTCTACCCTTTTTCGCCTTGTCTCACGCTTTGGCAGCGCGGCCAAGCCGTGATACCCAAGGCCAAGGCCGCCACGACAATTGCGGCTGCGAGGAAACCTTAGGGGAACCGCTGCATGTCTTTATCCGCAAAACCGCGCATCGCCGTCATCGGGCTCGGCTCAATGGGCTTTGGCATGGCGACTTCGCTCAAACGCGCCGGCTTTGAGGTCACCGGCTACGACGTCGCAGGCGAAGCGGTCGCCCGCTTTGTCGCCGATGGCGGCAAGGGCGCCCAGACCCCGGCGCAGGCGGCTCACCAGGCCGACATTGTCATCTGCGTCGTCCTCAACGCCGCCCAGACCGAAACCGTTCTGTTCGGTAAAGACGGCGTCGCGGAGACGCTGGTCAAGGATGCTGTGTTCGTATCGTCGGCGACCATGGACCCGGAGGTGGCGCGGCGGCTCGCAAAGCAACTGGAAGCCACCGGCCGGCATTATCTGGACGCGCCGATCTCGGGCGGCGCGCAGCGCGCGGCGCAGGGCGAACTGACCATCCTTGCCTCGGGCAGTGCCTTAGCCTTCGCGAAAGCGCGGCCGGCGCTCGATGCCATGGCGGCAAAACTCTATGAGCTTGGCGATGCCGCAGGCCAGGGCGCCGCGTTCAAGATGATCAACCAGCTGCTCGCCGGCGTGCATATCGCCGCCGCCTCGGAAGCCATGACGTTTGCCGCCAAACAAGGGCTCGACCTCCAGAAGGTCTATGAGGTGATCACGGCCTCCGCCGGCAATTCCTGGATGTTCGAGAACCGCATGCCGCATGTGATATCAGGCGATTACAAGCCGCGCAGCGCGGTGGAAATTTTTGTCAAAGACCTTGGCATCGTCCAGGACATGGCGCGCTCGGCAAGATTCCCCGCGCCGCTGGCATCCGCCGCGCTGCAGATGTTTCTGATGGCGTCGGCCTCCGGCATGGGCCGCGACGACGATGCCTCGGTGGCGCGGCTGTACGGGCGCATCTCCGGCACCCATCTGCCGGGTGATACCAAATAGAGCCAACAAGAGGACAGTCGATGCCCCGTTTCGCCGCCAATCTCTCGATGATGTTCAACGAGGTGCCGTTCCTCGAGCGTTTTGAGGCTGCGGCGAAGGCCGGCTTCACCGCGGTCGAATTCCTGTTTCCGTATGAACACCCTCCAGAGGCTGTCGGCCAGCGGCTGCGCAACAACGGCCTGACGCAAGCGCTTTTCAACCTGCCGCCGGGCGACTGGAATGCCGGCGAAAAAGGCTTTGCCGCGTTGCCGGATCGCTTCGCCGATCTGCAGGAAAGCCTGCGCACCGCGCTGCCTTACGCGCAGGCGACCGGGGTCAAGCGGCTGCATCTGATGGCTGGCATCGCCAACCGCGACGATCCCAAAGCCGTGGCGGCGTTTCGCAAATCGGTGGTATGGACCGCCGAATTCTTCGCGCCTCACGGCCTCGACGTGGTGATCGAGCCGATCAACCCCCGCAACGTGCCCGGCTACTTCCTCAACGATTTCGCGTTCGCGCGCGACCTGATCAACGAGCTGAAAATCCCCAATCTCAAACTTCAGTTCGACATCTATCACTGCCAGATCATCCATGGCGATGTCACCATGCGGCTGCGCGAGATGATGCCGATAACAGGCCACGTCCAGATCGCCAGCATTCCTTCGCGCAACGAGCCGGATGGCGAGGAACTGAATTATCCGTTCCTGTTCGATGAGCTGGATCGGCTCGGCTACAGCGGCTTTGTCGGCTGCGAATACAATCCGCGCGGCAAGACCACCGATGGCCTTGCCTGGTTCAAGCCTTACGCCGGAGCAAAACCTTGACGCTGGCCGTCAAATTATCCCTTGGCTGCATCGCCGACGACTACACCGGTGCCTCCGATCTCGCCAACACCCTGACGAGGTGCGGCCTGCGCACGGTGCAGACCATCGGCGTGCCGCGAGACGATCTGGCGCTGCCCGAAGTCGATGCGGTGGTGGTCTCGCTCAAGAGCCGTTCGATCGAGGCCGGGCTTGCGGTGGCACGCTCGCGCGCTGCCGAGAAATGGCTGCGCGGACGCGGCGCGTCTCACGTGCTGTTCAAGATCTGCTCGACCTTCGATTCCACCGATGCCGGCAACATCGGTCCGGTGATGGATGCGCTGCGCGCCGATTCCGGCGACACGATCGTGCTGGTGACGCCGGCGTTTCCGCAAACCGGGCGCACTGTCTACCAGGGCAATCTGTTCGTGGGTTCGGTCCCGCTGAACGAAAGCCCGTTAAAGGATCATCCGCTCAATCCGATGCACGATTCCAATCTGGTGCGGGTGCTGGCGCGCCAGAGCAGGACCAAGGTCGGGCTCGTCGACCTCGCGGTGCTGTCGCGCGGGGTCGACGCGGTGCGCGCGCGTCTTGCCGATCTCGCAAGTCGGGGCATCGGCGCTGCCGTCGTCGATGCGGTGTTCGACCCCGATCTGGAGACCATCGGCAAGGTAGCGCTCGATCATCGCGTCTCGGTTGGTGCCTCCGGCATCGGTCTTGGGTTGGCGCGGGCGCTGGTCACCTCCGGCAAGGCGAGAGCGAACGCAGCGGACGCGATGTCAGACGCGCCGGTCGGCGGGCCTGCGGCCTGCCTTGCCGGCAGTTGTTCGCAGGCGACCCTCGGCCAGATCGCGAATGCCGAACGTGTCATGCCGGTACTCCATCTTGATCCCGATCGCGTGGTAGCGGGCAAGGAGGAAGGCTTGCGCGCGCTGGCCTGGGCCAAACAGCGGCTCGAACAAGGTCCGGTCCTGATTGCCTCGAGTTCGACGCCGGACCAGGTCGCGGCCCTTCAGGCGCGCTACGGCCGCGATGCTGCCGGGCACGCCATCGAGCAGGCGATGGCCGATATCGCCGAAGGGCTGGTGCGATCGGGTCTACGGCGGCTCGTTGTGGCCGGTGGCGAAACTTCAGGCGCGGTGGTGGATCGTTTGGGAATCCCCGGCTTCCTGGTGGGGGCGGAGATTGCGGCCGGCGTGCCGGTGCTGAGGGCGGTCGGTGACAAGCAAGGCGACATGCTGCTTGCACTAAAATCAGGCAACTTTGGCGGTCCGGAATTCTTCTCCGATGCGCTCAAGCTGATGCGCTAAAGCGTTTTCGAGTGGGTACCGGCTCGCGTCAACAAAACGCGTCAAAATAAAAAACTGCCGCTTAGGTTCTGACCTAGGCTCCAAGCGCATAGCTGCATTGAATTTCCAATTTGTACTCTTCGACAGCCCCGTTGGCAGGACCGGTTAACGCATGCGTAGGCCGAATCAATTTTGATGCAGCGCGGCATCGCCTGGTTCGCGTGCCCTCACAGGTGGTCCCCGGCGCACCGACGCGCCCAAAGCAAGAGACTCCATCCATGCTTTCGAAGATTTCGATCCGCGCCAAGATCACTACCGTGGTCGCAGTTCTGCTCGTTGCGTTGGCGGGAGCGGGCGTCCTTGCAGTCACGAAAATGAGGGCGATCAATGCCAGCACCGTGGATATCACGACCAACTGGCTGCCGAGCATCCGCGTCCTCGGTGATCTGCGCGCGGGCGTCATCACCTACCGCAACGTGATCCGGGAGCACATGCTGGCGGAGACCTTGGAAGAAAAGCAGGCGGCGGAAAAAACCCTGGCCACCGTTGTCGATGCCAACACCAAGATTCGTCAGGCGTACGAGCCGATGATCACGTCTGCGGAAGAGCGCGCGCTTTACAACGATTGGGTCAAGACCTGGGAAGAGTACAAGAAGGGCACCGCGGAGGTCATGGCCCTGTCACGGAAAGCCGCTGGCCAGACGCCTCATGAAGCGCACGAGCTGAACAGCAAGACGGTCAACAAGATCGGGATCGAAGCCGACAATATCCTCAAGAAGGGCATCGATCTCAACAATGCGGGCGCCGACAAGGCGGCCCAAAACGCGGCCGACGATTACTTTTCTGCGCTCGTGATGCTTGCGACCATCATCGGCGCTGCGGTTGTCGTCGGCATTGGTATCAGCGCTTATATGGTCCGCGATGTCACGCGCGGGATCGCTTCCATTGTGCAGCCGATGCAGGCGCTGGGCACCGGCGACTTGACCGCGCAGGTACCGCACCGGGGTGAGAAGACCGAAATCGGCGCCATGGCGGATACACTGCAGGTGTTCAAGGAAGCGCTGATCGCGAAGCAGGCGGCCGACGAGGCCGCAGCGCTCGACGCGGAAGCCAAGATCGAACGCGGGCGCAGGGTCGATGCCATCACGCGCGATTTTGAATCGATGATCGGCGAGATCGTCCAGACCGTGTCCTCTGCGTCGACCCAGCTCGAAGCCTCGGCCGGCACGCTGTCGGCTACCGCGGATCGGTCGCAGGAAATGGCGACCGCGGTTGCTTCGGCTTCCGAAGAGGCCTCCACCAACGTGCAGTCGGTGGCCTCCGCAACGGAAGAACTGTCGTCCTCCGTCAACGAGATCAGCCGCCAGGTGCAGGAATCGGCGCGAATGGCGGGCGATGCCGTCGGTCAGGCGCGCACCACCACCGACCGCGTCAGCGAATTGTCGAAGGCGGCAAGCCGGATCGGCGATGTCGTCGAATTGATCAATACGATCGCCGGACAGACTAACCTGTTGGCGCTGAACGCCACGATCGAGGCGGCGCGCGCCGGTGAAGCCGGCCGCGGCTTCGCGGTGGTGGCGTCCGAGGTGAAGGCGCTGGCCGAGCAAACCGCCAAGGCCACCGGCGAGATCGGACAGCAGGTCACCGGCATCCAGGCGGCGACCCAGGACTCGGTGGGGGCGATCAAGGAGATCAGCGGCACCATCGAGCGGCTCTCGGAGATCGCATCGACCATTGCCGCGGCGGTGGAGGAGCAGGGCGCGGCAACCAAGGAAATCTCCCGCAACGTGCAGCAGGCGGCCCAGGGCACCCAGCAGGTATCCGCCAACATCGCCGACGTTCAGCGCGGCGCTACTGAGACCGGATCGGCTTCCTCACAGGTCCTCTCCGCCGCGCAGTCGCTGTCCAGTGACAGCAACCGCCTCAAGCTCGAGGTCGGCAAGTTTCTCGGTTCTGTTCGCGCCGCCTGAGCTGGCGTGATCTGTGGCGGCACAGTCGGCGTACACAGCTATCGCGGAAGTGATGGAGAGCGTTGCGTCCGGCTGTTAGCTATTTTGCTGCAGTTCGGGTAAATAGCGCCGACGAATGGCTTTCGGCGCAGGTTCCGGGTCATTCCGCCTGACCTGGGGGCTGCCCGTTTTATGATCGCACTGGTCCGCATCGCGCTAAGCCGGCCGTATACTTTTGTCGTGCTCGCGCTTCTCCTGCTGATCATGGGACCGCTCGCCGCGCTGCGCACGCCAACCGACATCTTCCCTGATATCCGCATCCCCGTCATCGGCGTGGTCTGGCAATATACGGGTCTGCCGCCGGACCAGATGGCCGGACGTATCGTCTCACCGTTCCAGCGCGCGCTGACGACGACGGTCAACGACATCGAGCACATCGTTGCCAATTCGTATAATGGCGTCGGTATCGTCAAGATCTTCTTCCAGCCGAACGTCGACATCCGCACCGCGAATGCCCAGGTCACCGCGATCTCGCAGACCCTGCTCAAGCAATTGCCGCCAGGTTCGACGCCGCCGCTGATCCTCAACTACAGCGCCTCCACGGTGCCGATCATTCAGGTCGCGCTGTCGGGCGAAGGGTTGACCGAACAGAATCTCGCCGACATCGGCATCAACCAGCTCCGCACGCCGCTGGTCACGGTGCCGGGCGCGGCGATCCCGTACCCCTTCGGCGGCAAGCAGCGCCAGGTCCAGATCGACCTCAATTCGGAGGCGCTGCAGGCGCGCGGCCTGTCCGGGCAGGACGTCGCCAACACGCTCGCCGCGCAAAACCTGATCACGCCGATCGGCACCCAGAAGATCGGCGGCTTCGAATATACCCTCCAGCTCAACAATTCCCCGATCAAGATGGAGGACCTCGGCAACCTGCCGATCAAGGCCGTCAACGGCGCCATGGTCTATATCCGCGACGTCGCCAGCGTGCGCGACGGCAATCCACCGCAGACCAATATCGTCCACGTCGATGGCAATCGTTCAGTGCTGATGATGGTGCTGAAGGCGGGCGCTATCTCGACGCTGGACATCATCGCCGGCATCAAGCAGAAGGTGATCGACGTCAAGGATCAGTTGCCAGATGCGCTCAAGGTCGCCTTCATCGGCGATCAATCGCTGTTCGTCCGCGGCGCCATCGGCGGCGTCGCCAATGAGGGCGTCATCGCGGCGCTCTTGACCAGCGTGATGATCCTGCTGTTTCTCGGAAGCTGGCGTTCGACGCTCATCATCGCCGTCTCGATTCCGCTGTCGATCATGGGCGCCATCGTCATGCTGTCGGCGATCGGCGAGACGCTCAACATCATGACGCTGGGCGGGCTGGCGCTCGCGGTCGGCATCCTCGTCGACGACGCCACGGTGACCATCGAGAACATCAATTACCATTTGGAGCAGGGCAAACCCGTCGAGCAATCGATCCTGGATGGCGCCAATCAGATCGTCACGCCGGCCTTCGTCTCACTGTTGTGCATCTGCATCGTGTTCGTGCCGATGTTCTTCCTGACCGGCGTCGCCCGCTTTCTGTTCGTGCCGATGGCCGAAGCCGTGATGTTCGCCATGGTCTGGTCGTTCATCCTGTCGCGCACGCTGGTGCCGACGATGGCGAATTATCTGCTGCAGGCCCATGTGCGCCATGATGAGGGCGCCGGGCCGCCGCGCTCGCGCAATCCGCTCGTGCGTTTCCAGCGGAGCTTTGAGACAGGCTTTGAGCGCATTCGCCAGGGCTACCGCGGTCTCTTGTCGATGGCGCTTGGACATCGGCCGACCTTCGTGATTGCTTTTCTCGGATTTGTCGCAGTGTCGTTCCTGCTGGCGCCGTTCCTTGGCCGCAACTTCTTTCCTTCCGTCGACGCCGGCAATATCCTGATGCACGTGCGGACCCAGGTCGGCACCCGCGTCGAGGAGACCGCCAGTCAGCTCGCCGACGTGCAAAAAGCGGTCCGCAAGATCATTCCGCCGCGAGAGATCGACACGGTCGCCGACAACATCGGCATGCCCATCAGCGGCATCAACATGACCTACAACAATACCGGCGTGATCGGCCCGCAAGACGGCGACGTCCAGATCAAGCTGAAAGAAGGCCACCGGCCGACGGCTGAACACGTCCAGGCTTTGCGCGAGCAGTTGCCGCGGGCCTTTCCGGGCATGACGTTTGCGTTCCTGCCCGCCGATATCGTCAGCCAGATCCTCAATTTCGGCGCGCCGGCGCCGATCGATCTTCAGATCCGCGGCGCGGATCTTGCCGCCAACTTCGCCTACGCCAACAAGTTGCTGAGCCGGGTCCGCCGCATTCCGGGCGTTGCCGATGCGCGCATCCAGCAATCGCCCAACAATCCGACCTTCAACATCGACGTCGACCGCACCCGCGCGCAATATGTGGGGATGACCGAGCGCGACGTGACCAACGCGCTCGTCGTCAATCTGGCCGGGAGCTCACAGGTGGCGCCGACCTACTATCTCAATCCGGACAACGGCGTTTCATATTCGATCGTGATGCAGACACCGCAATATCAGATCGATTCGCTGAGTGCGCTGCAGACGCTGCCGATCACGGCTCCCGGTATTTCGCAATCGCCGATCCTGGGCGGCATCGCCGACGTTACGCGCGCCACGTCGAGCGCCGTGGTATCGCAATATGATATCCAGCCGATGGTGCAGATCTACGCAACCCCGCAGGGCCGCGACCTCGGCGCGGTTGCCGCCGACGTCAGGGCCATCATTGCGGACACCGCCAAGCAGGTGCCGAAAGGCTCGTCGGTGGTCCTGCTCGGCCAGGTGCAGACCATGAACAGCGCGTTCTCGGGGCTATTGTTCGGGCTGCTCGCCGCGGTGGTGCTGATTTATTTGCTGATCGTGGTGAACTTCCAGTCATGGTCCGATCCGTTCGTGATCATCACCGCGTTGCCGGCGGCGCTCGCAGGCATCGTGTGGATGCTGTTTTCGACGCAGACCACGCTGTCGGTGCCGGCGCTCACCGGCTCGATCATGTGCATGGGCGTTGCCACCGCCAACAGCGTGCTGGTGATCAGCTTTGCGCGCGAGCGCTACGAAGAACTCGGAGATCCCGCCGCGGCGGCACTTGAAGCCGGCTTCGTGCGGTTCCGTCCGGTGCTGATGACGGCGCTCGCCATGATCATCGGCATGACGCCGATGGCGCTTGGCTTGGGCGAGGGCGGCGAGCAGAACGCGCCGCTTGGGCGCGCCGTGATCGGCGGCCTGATCTTCGCAACCGCCGCCACGCTGATGTTCGTTCCAGTGGTTTTTAGTATGGTACACAAGAAGCAAGGCGCCAAAGCCGCCGCCTTATCGGAGAAGCCGCATGCCCACTGAACAGCGCCCGCCGGTCTCACGCCGGAGATTGGGCATTTTCGGGGTGCTGGCATGTGGCGCCCTGATCGTGGTCGTCGTCACCGGCATTCGATCGCGCGAGGAAGCCAGCGCGAAGCTCCGTGAATGGACCGACGATCAGGCCGTTCCGACGGTGGCCGTGGCTTTGCCCGACGCGAGGGCGCTCAACGCTACGCTCGACCTGCCGGGCAGGCTGGAAGCGTATTATCGCGCGCCGATCTTCGCGCGGGTCAGCGGCTACTTGAAAAGCTGGAGCGCCGATATCGGGGCGCGGGTCAAGGCCGGGCAGGTGATCGCCGAAATCGAAGCGCCGGATCTGGATCAGCAGCTCTTGCAGGCGCGAGCCGATCTCGCAAGCCAGGAGGCCAGCGCGAAGCTGTCGGAAGCGACGCTGACGCGGCGGAAATCGCTGCTCGCTTCGAATTTCGTGTCGATGCAGGAAATCGACGAGCGCACCGCCGATCTCTCCAACAAGAAGGCTGCGGTGAATTCCGGCCAGGCCAATGTCGAGCGGCTGGAGGCGCTGGCCGGCTTCAAGAAGATCACCGTGCCGTTCGACGGCGTGGTCACCGCGCGCGACACCGACGTCGGCGCGCTGATCAATGCGGGCGGTGGCGCCGGGCCTGCGATGTTCGTAATATCCGACATCAGCAAGCTGCGCGTTTACGTCAACATTCCGCAGACCTACGTGCCCGCGATCAGGATCGGCGCCAAGGCCGTGATCACCATGCCGGAATATCCAGGCCGGACGTTCGCGGCGACGGTGGAAGCCTCCTCGCAATCCGTCGACGTCAATTCCGGCACCACGCGGATGCAGCTCGGGCTCGACAATTCCAGCGGCGAACTGATGCCGGGCGGTTATGCGAATGTGCGCCTGAGCCTACAGCGCGATACCGTGCCGCTGCATATTCCGGCGAGCGCGCTGATTTTCAATCAGAGCGGCCTGCGCGTTGCGACCGTGGGCTCGGACGACAGGGTGCTTTTCAAGACGGTAACGATCGCGCGCGATCTTGGCCGCGAGATCGAGCTCGGTTCGGGCCTGTCGCCGGAGGACCGCATCATCGTAGCACCTCCGGACGGCCTCGCCGACGGCGATCAGGTCCGCGTCGCCGGCACCAAGGGCAAGCCCGCAAAGGTGTCGGAGCGGCCTGACGTGAAGGGATAGGGCGGCTTCCTTCAACTCGCCCGCGCAAACAGCGACGAGAAGAACGCCACGGCTTATGCTGTCATCGTCCGGCTTGACCGGACGATCCAGTACGCAGCGGTGGACCCGTTCAATCTCAAGCGGCTGGGATTACTGGATACCCGCTTTCGCGGGTATGACGGACTAACGCGCCCGCCACTCCAGGACGCCGTCGTCAGCCGTGACGATATCACCCGACGATCCCACGGGCGTGCGGTCCATGTTGAATAGATGCGCCAGCGTCGCATCATCACGCGGTGGCACGCGCGCCAGCGTGCGGGTGTTTTCCTTGGTCCGCAGCATTACCACGCCATGCTCGACGTCGCCGCTGCGGCCATAGATCACCGTAAAACTCTCGACCGCGCCTTTGCCGCTCGCTTGCGTGACGAAGTCGGGCACCGCGCGCTTGTTGCGGTCGGCCTCCGCCTGCACGCTGGTATCCTGCGCCAGCGGCGCTTGAGATGCCTGCCGCGACAGCACCAGCGCATGATGCTTGGTGACAAAGCCGCCCTGGCCATAGAGCAGGCCGAGCTTGGCGCCGGCCCGCAGCTTGCGCACCATCGCGCAGGCGGCGTGCGTCATATACGTGTTGAGCGGCGCGCCGAAGAAGGTGAGCCCTCCGGTCACCGTCGGCGTGACGTCGGGCCCGAGCCCGAGCGTGCGGCGCGCCATCTTGGGCACGCAGGGAAAGCAGCTGTAGAGCTCGATCGCATCGAACTTTTGGCCGTCACCGCCAACCAGATCCATCACCGCGTTGAGCACGGCATTCTGTGGATGGCTCTCATAAAACTGATCGCGCAGCAGATAGTCGCGCGGCTCTTCCGCCGACGCGCCGCCGAGCGGGTAGATCAATTGCTCCTCCGCGATCCCGGCGGCGCGCGCCTTGGCGAGGCTCGTCATCAGGATCGCGCCGCCCGTGTTCACGGTCGGATTGGCCACCATCAGTTTGGTGTAGGGCCAGGCGATCAGGCGGTTGTCCGGCGAGGGCGTCGTGATCTCATCGGACGTGAAGCGCCGTTTCAGCCACGCGTTGGGATTTTCCGCGGCCACGGTCGAATAGGTCGACCAGAGTTGTCCTGATTCCGCCAGCGCCTCGCGCGGGGTCTGGCCCCACTGCGCCGAGGTTGCCGCTTCGTAAAACGGATAGACGGTCACCGGCCTGAACACGCCGAGTTTCACGGCAAGCGGCTTCTGGAACGCGGCACCGCGCTTCGGCTCCTCCGCGTCATGCGCGAACGGCGTCCATGGCGGCGTGACGCCGGCGCGCTCGGCCTTGGTCGCGGTCGATTGCGCCTCCGCGCCGCAGACCGCGGCCACGGTGCATTCGCCGCGCGCGATGCGCTGGGCCGCCTCATGCAGATAGCGGATCGGGCTTTCGCCGCCGACCGGGCCGTAATAGAGGTGGGCCGGCTTGATGCCGAGGCGCCGTGCGAGCTGCTGCTCGGGATCGCGATAGCGCCAGCTCAGGAAATTGACGACGTCGAGCGAGCCGATCTCGCCGAGCAATTTGGCCCCGGAGTCTTGCTCCGCACATTTGAGCGCTGCCTCCAACAGCGTAAGCGGCTCGAGGCCTGCGGTGATTTCCTTGGGCCGGTCGACGATCTCGCCGACGCCGACGATGACGGGGATGCGGTGTTCGCGGTGAGGGGATTTCGACATTTCTTCCTGTTTGAGTTTTCCGAACAGTGCCGCAATGTTACTCCGTCATGCGAGCGACGCGAAGCAAACCATCTCGCTGCGGAAAGAAAGAATGGATTGCTTCGTCGCGGAGCCTGTCATCGGGCTCGCCGAAGGCGAGACCCGGTGGCTCCTCGCAATGACGGCGGTTGGTTTTATTCCGCCACCAGCGCGTTCATGTGTTCGACCGCTTCGACAAAATCTTCCTTGAACTCCTGCACCACGGCGCCCGCCGATTTGACGCTGTCGATCAATCCCACGCCCTGTCCGACGAAATAACTCACGAGGTCGCGCGCCTTCGCGTTGCCGGCGGCGGCCGCGCGGTCGATGGAATTGAACGCGTCGCGGCTGATGATGCTCTGCAAGGGCATCGGCAGCGCGCCGGGGCAGTCGGGCCCGCGGTCCCAGGCGTCGGTCCAGACCGAGCGCAACTGCCGCGCCGGCTTTCCGGTGCGGCCCTTGGAGCGGATCGCATCGCGCGAGGAGGCCGCGATCATCTTCTCGCGGAAAATTTCTGATGTCTCGGATTCCACGGTCGCCAGCCACACCGAGCCGGTCCACACCCCCGCGGCGCCCATCGCCATGCACGCCGCCATCTGCCGCCCGGTCATGATGCCGCCCGCCGCTAACACCGGCACGTCGCGGATCTTTTTGATCGCCTTGATCACCTCGGGCACCAGCACCATGGTCGAGACGTCGCCGCAATGGCCGCCGGCCTCGGTGCCCTGCACCACCAGAATGTCGACGCCGGCCGCCACTTGACGGAGCGCATGCTCCTTGGCGCCGACCAGTGCCGCGACGGGCACGCTGTGCGCCTTGCCCATCTCGATCATCGCCTTCGGCGGTACGCCGAGGGCATTCGCGATCAGCCGGATCGGATGGCGGAACGATGCTTCGAGCACTTCCAGCGCACGCTTGGCGTCGAACGGCTGCGGCTGGTTGTCGTCGACCTCCGTCGTCGTCAGGTCGATGCCGTATTTGTTGAGGAGATTGCGGGTGAAATCGCGATGCTCCTTCGAGATGCGCGCCGCCAGGCTTTTCCAGGTGACGTCCTTTTCGCCCGCCGTGGAGATATTTTCCGGGATCAGCACGTCGAGCCCGTAAGGCTTGCCGTCGACGTGATCGTCGATCCATTTCAGTTCCTGCTCGATCGATTCCGGCGAGTGCGTGGTGGCCCCTAATACGCCAAAACCGCCGGCGCGGCTGACAGCCGCCACCACGTCGCGGCAATGGCTGAAAGCCAGCAACGGGAATTCAATTCCCAGCATGTCGCAGATCGGTGAATTCATGGCGCTGCTTCCTCCCCGCGGCGGCTTGTTGTTTGATGCGGCCAGGCTAGCGGCGACGCTAGCCCATCACGGGTCCGGGAGCCAAGTTAGTTTCGCCCGCAAAATCTTGCGTGCAGACGCTGTCGCATCGACGCATTCCGTCTGACAAAATATGCAATTCGGATAGGCTGTTTTGGCTCTTGCGCTTTCGCAGGCCGAGGTGGAATGCTTACCTGCAAACAAAGCCATTCGAGGGAGCGCCGATCCATGTCCGCCCTGCAATCGATATCCGGCAAAGGGCAGCCCGCCGAGGCCTACGACGTGGTCGTGGTCGGCGCGGGCTTTGCCGGCATGTACATGCTGCACCGTTTGCGCGGGCTCGGATTATCGGCGCGGGTCTATGAGCAGGGCAGTGGCGTCGGGGGTACCTGGTACTGGAACCGCTATCCCGGCGCCCGCTGCGACGTCGAAAGCATGCAGTATTCCTATTCGTTCTCTGACGAGTTGCAGCAGGACTGGGACTGGAGCGAGCGCTACGCGCCGCAGCCGGAAATCCTCAAATACGCCAACCACGTCGCCGACCGTTTCAACCTGCGCCCCGACATTCAATTCAATACCCGCGTCGACAGGGCTGTCTTCGATGAAGCCGCTAATATCTGGCAGGTGGCGACATCCGACGGCAAGACCGCGACGGCGAGATTTGTGGTGCTGGCCACCGGCTGCCTTTCCAACGCGCGGATGCCCGATATCAAGGGGCTCGATCGCTTCAAGGGCAAGGTTTATCACACCGGCCATTGGCCGCATGACCCGGTGGAGTTTACCGGCTTGCGCGTCGGCGTGATCGGTACCGGCTCATCCGGGATTCAATCGGTGCCTGTGATTGCCGAGCAGGCCAGCCATCTCACGGTGTTTCAGCGCACCGCGAATTTTTCCATTCCCGCCCGCAATGCGAAGCTGACCGCGGAAGAACGCGAGAGGTTTCGGACGAATTATCCGGAGATCCGGCGTTTTGCGCGCGAAGAGGCGAGGAACGGCATCTATACCGATCTGCCCGATCGCGGCGCGCTCGATGACGGCGACAACGAGCGCCGCGCCAGGTATGAGCAGCGCTGGCAGCGCGGCGGGCTCACTTTCATGTCGGTCTACAACAACCTCGTGCTTGACAAGGCCGCCAACGACACCGCCGCCAATTTCGTCCGCGAAAAGATCGCCGAGATCGTCTCGGACCCGCAGACTGCGAAATTGTTGCAGCCCAATAACCATCCGATCGGCTCAAAGCGCATTTGCGTCGACAGCGATTATTTTGCGACCTTCAATCGGGCGAACGTGACCTTGGTCGACATCAGGTCCAATCCGATCGAGGAGATTGTGCCGAACGCGGTGCGCGCCGGCGGCAAGGACTACGAAGTCGATGCGTTGGTGCTGGCGACCGGCTTCGACGCGATGACCGGATCGGTCGCCAAGATCGACATCAGCGGCCGCCAGGGGCAAACGCTGAACCAGAAATGGGCCGAGGGTCCCAAAACCTATCTCGGTTTGATGAGTGTAGGCTTCCCCAATCTCTTCGTCATCACCGGTCCCGGCAGCCCGTCGGTGCTGTCCAACATGATCGTGTCGATCGAGCAGCATGTCGACTGGATCACCGATTGCATTTCCTTTATGCGCGATCGCGGCTTCGAGGCCATGGAAGCAACAAAGGATGCCGAGGACAAATGGGTGGCCCACGTCAACGAGGTCGCCTACACCACGCTCTACCCACAGGCTAATTCCTGGTACATGGGCGCCAACATCCCGGGCAAGCCGCGGATCTTCATGCCCTATATCGGCGGCGTCGGGGCTTACCGGCAAATCTGCAACGACGTCGCGGCGAAGGGCTATGAGGGCTTTGCGATGACCTCCGCAGCGCGACCGCAAAAGCTTGCCGCATCGTCCTAGAGCATGATCCGGAAAAGTGGGTACCGGTTTTCCGAAAAAGATCATGCTCACACAAAAGGATAGAGCGGGAGGATGACTCGAAGAAAAGTCATCCCGCTCTAGCGCGTTTGCGGGGCAGGCTTTAGCGAGGAGGAACCATGGGTGTTTTCGAAAAGGGCGCGGTTCGCATCCACTTTGAGGAAGCCGGTACCGGCTTTCCGTTGTTGCTCATCGCCGGCGGCGGATTGAACTCGACGATCTCAGGCATCACCGGCAGCTATCCGCCCTTCAACGCGATGGAGGAGTTCAAGGACGAGTACCGCTGCATCGCGTCGGACCTGCGCAACGCCAATGCCGGCCAGTCTAGCGGCCCGCTCGAGATCGACCGTCCCTGGGACGCCTACACCGATGACCACCTCGGTCTCATGGATCACCTCGGCATCGACAAGTTCATGGTGTTGGGCTTCTGCATTGGCGGCCCTTTGATCTGGAATCTTTTGAAGCGCGCGCCTGATCGTATCGTCGCGGCCGTGCTGACCCAGCCCAGCGGGTCGCGTCCGGAGATGCGCGACCTCTTCTATGATAACAATATGAAAGGCTGGGGCCCGGAACTGGTCAAACGCCGGCCCGACATCACCATGGAAATGGTCGATAAATTCCTGACCAGGATGTACCGCACCAACCCTGACTTCGTATTCACTGTGACGCGCGATTTCGTGCGCGATTGCAAGCGGCCGGTCTTGATCCTGCCGGATGACATCCCGGCCCATCCCTATGCCGTCGCCATGGAGGCTGCGATGCTCGCGCCCAAGTCCGAAGTGAGCATGTTCCCTTGGAAAGAGCCGAAGGAGCGGATTCCGCTGGCGGTGCGCCAGATACGATCTTTCCTCCGCGCGCACCGGCCTGCTTCTGCTTAGGGCGCCGCGGCGTTCCGCGCCATTATCTCGCTGGCATCGCGAGCCAGGCCGCGATCTTTGCTCGCTCTTCGCCGGTCATCTCGGTGACATTTCCCGGCGGCATCGCGCTCGACCACGCCGCATTGCGGCCGATCAGCCGGGCATTGCGGCGTATATGGTCCGAATCGTCGAGCAGAATGGCCTTTGGCGCGGTCACGATCGATGTCCACACCGGTTCGGCGGCATGACACATGCTGCAGCGGGATAGGATGATCTCCTCGATGTCGGCAAAGGTTGGAGCAGCCGATAGCGAGCCGGTCTTGATGTCGCGGGGACCCGCCGCCGACAGCATGGCGATCGCGACCATGCCGGCGCCGGCGAGACCCCATACCCACCACGGTGATTTCTTTCCCGCGTGCCTGGCATTGAAGAAATGCCGGATGATCGGACCGAGTGCGAGCACGATCGCGACGATCAGCCAATTATAACGGGTGGCAAACAGCAGCGGATAGTGATTGCTGATCATCAGCACGATCACCGGAAGGGTGAGGTAATTGTTGTGTACCGAGCGTTGCTTGCTCGTAAGCCCAAGTTGCGGGTCGGGCGATCGGCCGGCAAGCAGGGCGGCGACGATCTTCTTCTGGTTCGGGATGATCACGGCAAACACATTTGCGACCATGATGGTTCCGATGATCGCGCCGATCTGGTTGAAAGCGCCGCGCCCGCTCAAGACATGGGTGAAGGCAAAAGTCAGAGCGACCAGAAACAGGTAGCCGCCGAGCGCGAAGGCTAGCTCATGTCGCGCCAGGCCCGATCGACAGGCGGCTTCGTACAATAGCCAGGCCAGCGCGAGGCTGCCAAGGCTGAACAGTCCGGCCTGCAAGGGCGTCAGGTCGAGGATGGATTTGTCGACCAAGAACAGTTCTGCATCGAGATAATAGACGACGACCATCAGGGCGAACCCGGACAACCAGGTCGTATAGGCCTCCCATTTGAACCATGTCAGCTCGTCCGGCAGTTTTGCGGGCGCCACCAGATATTTCATGATCCGGTAAAAGCCGCCGCCGTGGACTTGCCAGGCCTCGCCATGGACGCCCTCGGGCAGCTCGCTGCCGGGTCTCAGGCTGAGATCAAGATGAATGAAATAGAACGAGCTGCCGATCCATCCGATGGCAGCCACCACGTGCAGCCAGCGCAGGATCAGGCTCGCCCACTCCGTCAGAATAGATTCCCACATGATCGCCGATTGCTTCCGATACGGGGCACGAACCAAATTGATAACCCGGCCAACGCCCACGATTGACCAATCACAACGCCACCCAACCCCCAAGCCCGTCATGCCCGAGAGAGCGCCCCCTGGGCCGGCGGGAACACCACGCGGTCGTCGGTCCGGCAGTAGCGGTCGGCGAACATGCGGCCGACCGGATGATAGCGGTCCATGTGCACACGCATGGCGGCGGCGTCCCACAATTCGTCGCGGATGTGGAAATTGAT